>PANM01000016.1 GCA_002708385.1 Methanobacteriota archaeon
AGCAATCGAACGAAAATTTTCAGCAAGCCCAAATGCAGGTGCTAGCAAAACCAACCTCAGATTACGCTCAGCAAATCTTTCCGAAGCATTGGCAATAGCGAGCCCTCCGTACGATGAGCCCATTATGATGTCAATATCTTCATTCTCAGCGATAGCCTTAGCGATGACTTCTGTTTGGTCTGCTATAGTCCAACCATTGTTACTCATCTCTGGGCATATTATTTCCCAGTCAAGACTCTCTTTCATCCATGTCGGTTTAGATCCATTTGGGCTGCCTTCTAAACCATGAGCAAAGAGAATTTTCATGAAGATCAGCCCTTGAGAAATTTCAGTCAAATTCTAGACCCAGTAATTCTGCATCAGCAAGAGGGCAACGAGTCATGGCTGCGTGCTCCATCACTCTGACGTGTACTTCAGCAACAACATGAACTGTGGACTCAAACATATGTCCTGCGTGTACATTGTTGTCATCATCTGACCAACAACAGTGGATATGGGTGAAAGCATCTCCATTTTTTGTTCGTGCAATATTGCCAGATAAACTGACCAGTTCTGATGGAGAATCCAATAATCGCCTCTTGTAAATGCCTTCTTCATTCATGTAACCGTATTGATTTTTACGCGTACGACCTATTCCGCTAGTAATAGCCGCCGCATCAAATCCAAGGTCATCAGCCAATTTCTTCAATGCTGTATGGATTTCTTCACCAGGGTCAATACGAACTAAGATATCACTTCCAGAGCGCGTATGTTCCATGAAGGGGGGGTTGTGGAGCGGTGCTTGAACAAATCCCAAGGATGGTTTCCTCTGGGCTTCGGCAAACTGAAGGAATTCTTGCAGTGGAAGCGCTCAAGCCTTCATTTTGACGACGTGTTGCGGTCAAAACTTCCAGTGGAAGCAGGGGGGTGCAGAAAACCATCCGCTTTGTTCATAGACTACGGATTTTCACTTCTGTTGCCCGGCGGTGAAAACAATGACGATGGCAGCACATGATTCATCCGCGAGGTGGAGGACTTTTTTCACCGAAGCAAAAGAGGCTGAGATAGTTCTACTACTGTCGAAGCAGTCTGAAAATGCTGTGCTCGACATCACATTCCATGAACTTCAAGCCTTCGATCCCGAGTTCGCAGAAGACGTTCTCAAAGATCCAAAGAAAATTATCACTAGTGGTCGAACAACCCTTACAGAAATCTGCCGTGAGCGGGGTGAAGATATCGATTGCCTCATTCGTGTTGGAGAACTGCCTAAGGACAGTCGACGTGATCTCAGAGATATGGGAAGTCGTGACATAGAGATGTTGCGAAGTGCAGAAGTCATCTGCACAAAAATAAGCGAAATTAAACCTAGAATTCATCGAGCGGTCTTCCAATGTGAGAATTGTGGGCACACAATAGAGATGATACAAGAAAATGAAAGGGAATTGAAAGAACCTCTGAAGTGTCCAGATGAAACAGGATGTGGTGAATCAGCAGGACGCTCTGGAGGAACACGATTCAACCTCGTCATGAATGTCTCTCGAATGGTGAATAACCAATGGATTGAGGTCCAAGAAGTTCCTGAAAACGTGCCTAGTGGGGCTCAACCATCACGAGGACAAGTACTGGTTGAGGGCGAATTGGTAAACAAACATCTTCCAGGTCAGAGAGTTGTAATCAACGTCATACCTGTTGTCCATTCTGAGGTAAAGAGAAACAAAAAAACTCCGATGTTCGATATTATCTATCATCTTGTTAGCTCAGAACATGAGAGTACTCCATTTACTGAAATCAAGATTTCCGATGAAGATCGACAGGCCATTATTGACATCGGATCTAGACCTGATTTACTACAGCTAATGCAACGCTCAATCGCTCCTTCAGTTTATGCAACCGGAGTAGTACATTTCGTCAAGAGGAGTCTTGCTCTGCAACTATTTGGGGGGGTTTCGAGAGTGAATAAAGATGCCACCCGTTCTCGTGGTGATATCCATATTCTACTAATGGGGGATCCTGGTGTTGCGAAATCACAACTTCTCAATTACATGTCAAAACTCTCACCTCGAGGCATGTTTGCTACTGGTGGTGGTGTGTCCGGTGCTGGTCTTACTGCCGCCGCAGTAAGGGACGACTTCGGCGGAGGGGGAAGATTCGCTTTGGAAGCGGGTATTCTCCCACTCTCAGATAGAGGAATGGCCGCTATTGACGAATTCGATAAAATCAATGAAGAAGATAGGAGAACCATGCATCCAGCCATGGAACAACAGCGGTTGGATGTCTCAAAGGGTGGCGTAAAAGCAACCCTAAACACTCGATGTGCAGTACTTGCGGCAGCTAATCCGAAAGATGGTAGATTCACAAAGCGCGGAGCAAATGAAAGCGTAATGCATTCGTTCAATGAAACCGGTTTACCTCCTCCTCTTGCATCAAGATTCGATATAATTTGGATGTTGCGAGACGAAGTAAGAGTAGATGATGATGAGAGAATCGCTAGGCATATTCTGGAAGTCAGAACTCAGGGAATAAGTGAGACCAAGTTGGATGAATCCATGGAGTTTGACCTTAGAGAAACTGAGGAAGGGGAGATTTTCGGAACTGGTGTTGATGGTTCAGAACACCTTACCGTTGAGTTCCTTAGGAAGTATATTGCCTACGCAAAGAGAAACATCAATCCAGATCTTAGCGCCGATGCAAAGGCATTAATTTTAGAATATTATACCAATGAAAGGCAGTCGTTTGGTCGTGATCAACAACAGTATACAGAGACAGAAGTAATTCCAATTACACCCCGTGCATTGGAGGCACTAATCCGGCTTACTGAGGCACATGCACGTATGCATCTTCGAGAAGTAGCTAGTGCTGATGATGCGAAGATGGCGCTCGCAATCTTCAGACACTGGCGAGAAGAAGCTGGTATTGAGGACGAATCTGAATTAGTCTCTGGAGTGTCTGTTAGTCAAAGAAATGCAGACAGTATTGTGAGGTCTGTAATTCGAGATTTATGCACAGATAAGGGGGTCGCTGAATTAACAGAGATTCTAAATCGCTGTGAATCTCGAGGTGTCAAAGATATTCAAGCGGAACAAGTATTGTCCAGAATGTTACAAGCCGGTGAACTATTCGAGATTTCACACGAGCGGTATTCCTTCGCCCGTTGAGCCTATGAGCAATGACTTCTCGCTTGATAATGTGAGAACAAGCGAGCCGTATGGAGAGGTTGCCAAAGCCTCGAAGTTAGATCCGTCTAACCTAGGCTTCATGTGCGGTCTGGAAATTCATCAGCAATTGAATACTGGAAAATTACATTCTAGGATGCCAAGCACTCTTTACGATGTCGGAATAGATGAAATTCCCTCTGCTTGGAAACGCGAGGCTAGGAGGCTTAGAGCGGCCGAGGGAGAAGGTGGAAAAGTCGATGTCGCAGCTCGCTTCGAAGCGCTTAGAAATCGTTCCTTCGTTTATGTCCAGTCTCCAAATTCAGGGTTAATCGAGTTGGATGAAGCCCCTCCGTTATCTCATGATGATTCAGCGGTTAAAGCTGCCTTGACTATCAGCGCGATGATGGACGCAAAGCCAGTTCCATTCCTACAAGCGATGAGGAAGACTGTAGTCGATGGCTCGAATACAAGCGGCTTTCAGCGTACCACATTAATCGCTACTGATGGAACTATCACAACTCCTTCTGGAGAGGTGGGCGTCGATGTGATTTGCCTGGAGGAGGACTCTGCAAGAAAACTTGACACACAATCTACCGATTCTGGTGAGATTGTGATTTACACCCTCGACAGACTTGGAGTTCCATTAGTTGAGATTGCCACGGCACCAGAAGTACAAACTCCCGAACACGCCAAGGAAACAGCCCTTGCTCTTGGCACCTTACTTAGAGATACACGAATGGTTCGTCGTGGACTTGGATCAATCCGTCAAGACCTGAATGTCAGTATTGCCTGTGGCGATCGAGTCGAAATCAAAGGCTGTCAAGATTTGGATTGGATACCACGAATCATCAGACTAGAAATGGCGCGCCAGTTGCATATGTACCGCCTCGCAAATCAATTGCGAGACGAGGCCGGTCTTCCGCCACTTCCCTCCGACCGTAGAGAAGATCAAATTCCAGTTGAGAATCGAGTTGCCAAGGCTGTAGAGAATAGGATTCCAATGCATATCCAAGATGTGACTGCCATCTTCGATGGATGCACATCAACGATGGTCGAACGTGCACTTGCTCGCGGGTCACTCGTAAAGGCGACAATCTTGCCGGACTTTGCAGGTAAGATAGGCACTAAGGAGATGGATGAGGAAGATTCACAATTACCAAGACTTGGACGAGAATTAGCAAGTGCGGCAAAATTAGCAGGTGTCGCAGGCATCTTCCACTCGGACGAACTGCCTGCCTATGGCATAGATCAGAATCTAGTGGATTTAGTTGATTCAAATCTAGAACTCAAAGAAAGCGATGCTTTCGTACTATGTGTTGCACCAGAATGGCAAGCGGATTTAGCACTCGAATCAGTAATCAAAAGAGCCCGTGAATCGTATCATCGAATTCCTCAGGAAGTTCGAAACGTCGTAATTCGTAAGGGGGCGCCAGAGGACGGAACAACAACTGCAATGAGACCGCTTCCCGGTGGTGCTCGAATGTATCCTGAAACCGATATCCCAGTAGTCACTCTCGATGAGGAGCGATGGTCTTCGATTAATGACGACCTTCCACTTAATCGATCCCAAAGAATAGAGCGCCTTAGCTCATACAATATTTCAGATAATCAAGTCGAGGCATTGATCGGTGCCGAGTTAGATGACACCTTGGTAATCGCCGTGGAAGGCGAACCTAGTGGAACTCCGGCAATCCCCGCTAAAGCGATGGCATCAGCCCTTCTAGACAACACCCGTCAGGAAATAACCGAGGGAACAAAATACACGGTAGAAACTCTCCCAATGCCAATCATAACNCTTGCTATTCACGCCTGTGAAGAAGGCATCATCACCCGTGAAGGGCTTGTGACAATGGCTCGCAGTCTACTGAAAGAAGGCCCTAATCACACAGCAGTAGAATTTTCTGAGCGTCTCAAATGGTTCAGTGAAAAAGCAAAGTCAGACGGCTATACACCCGCGGACTCATCTGCGGTGGAAGACGCCATCGACGAAATTTTGGCGGACCGTGCCGATTTTGTTTCTGAGCGTGGGCTCGGTGCGATTGGGCCACTAATGGGCATGGTTATGAGTAAGCTAGGTGGCGCGGCTGATGGAAAAGTTGTTAGTGAAATTCTGAAACAAAAAATCAGTGACATTATCGATAACTAATATTTCATCTGTAACAGATTATCAACTAACTACTTAGACCGGATTTTCTTCAGAAGTATTCCATGTCTGTTCATGTCAAAGCCACTGTCTCAATATCACTCCTGATTATCTTGTCATCAACTCTTGCTGGTTGTACATCCGAAACCGAACCACTGGGGGCTGATGAAATTGGAGAACTTAGTGTTGTGTTGACTTTAGATTTTGTAGATCAGGGTAATCAAACTACGAACTTAGCCGANAGACTGACGAATGGTAGCATCACATTTGATCCAATATTAATCGCTCCTAATGTCTCTGCCTACAGGGTAATGGAAGCTCTGCAACTTAGAGAAAACTTCACTATTGACGTAACTTACTACGTTGGAATGGGCGCTTTTATTCATACAATTGATGGCGTTTCTGGAGCCGATGATTGGTCAACATATTGGGGCTTTTATCATGATGGAGAGATGGCTCAAGTAGGGGCATCAAGCTACTTAATTACCTCAGACACTCACCTGAGTTGGGTTCTAACACCGTCCGCTTAGTGTGCATGAGGAACAATTTCTAGGATATATCTCCAAGAAATACTATGAGGCGGCTATTAGGAGCGGGCAATATGTATGATTTTCACAACTTCGCCCTTACCCCAGAACAGGATCTGGTTGTGAACATAGCAATATTGTCTTCACTAGTATTTGCTATTTTGAAAGGTGAAAAGAAAATACAGCATTCTAACCCTTTACTAATTCTTGCTTTGGTAACGGCTTTTTGTGTCGCAGGAAGAATACTACTCCAACCATTGCCTAACATCCAACCAGTTACTGTCACAATTATCCTAGTTGGAATATACTATCGTTCACCGTGGGCGATTGCAGTATCAGGTGTGGTTGCCCTAAGCACCAATCTGGTTTTCCTTGGACATGGTCCTTGGACTATTTTCCAATTCATAGGATGGAGTGTTGTTGGTATAGCGGGTTCAGTTTTCGCTGATAAATTATTGATTGATGGTAAAATTGCCTTGAATAGGCTAATGATTTTCTCAGCCGTCTCGGCATTTGCCTTTGATTGGATTGTATCTGCAAGTATACTCCTAAACCATGATTTCTCTACTTTTTATCCATATCTAGTGAACGGGCTTCTGTTTGATGTGTTCCACGCCCTCGGAAATGCCGCATTTGTCATCTTACTTGCCAATCCTCTCGGTGAGATTATGTCACGGCATAGAACTACCAATAGAGGTCGTGCGGTGAGTCAAGTTGTCACCAACTGATGAAATCACCATGGTCTTAGTGACCCGAGCCGACCTTAAGCTATCCAAAGGTAAGTTGGCAGCGCAGTGCGGTCACGCTGTAATGGAGTGTGCCCTCCGAGCAAAGAAAGAATCACCTCGTTCTCTTGATCGCTACCGCAGAGAGGGTGCAAGGAAGATAGTCTGCAAAGTACCTGATGAGGAATCACTCCGAAAGATATTGGGCCACGCAAAGAAATCGGGGTTAGTTTGTTATCTTGTCAAAGATGCAGGACATACTGAGATTCCTCCAGGAACTGTTACTGTAGTCGGCATAGGGCCAGGGCCTAGGTCAGAGATAGACAAGATAACCGGAGACCTACAACTGGTTGGTTGAATATCCGAAACGAAAGAAGCCCCACAGAGCGAGCGCCCTATGGGGGAGTTGAGAATAATCGGCGAGGCTAGGAGACCAAAGTCCCCCAGCCCGCCTTACGTCAAATCTAAAATTTCTAAAAATCAATTACAACTATCTTCAGAGATTGTCGTCGATCCAGCCAGCCATGAAGGCACCCACACCAACGAACGCACCGTCAAGTATCCAAGGTAGCATTACTGCAACCAAGTCATCTGTGTCGTTCATTAACATGGAAGCCATATCGGCTGCAGACTCGAAGTTTACCATACCAGCCATTGCCATTACAGCAACTGGCATTGCCCAGTCGTTGTCGACCTTGCTTGAAATGTGTCCAAGGATAGCACCTGCAACAACCATTCCAGCAACAGCCATAGCGTCAAATTCCCAGTCGCCTTGACCATCTGGATATGCTTGTGCATATGTTACCATATCCCATTCCAATACTTCCGCCATCAGTACAATTGCTAGAGCAGCACCAACAACTTGAGCAACGAGCTTTAGCCCATTGTTCATCCACATGTCGGTATCACTCATATCGTCTGAGGTCATTATGTTCATCCAGGTTATTGGTGGTAAAATGTGCGCGCCATTGAATGCCATCCAGGCAACCATCAAAGCAAACATTCCACCTAGTGANGCTAGTCCCATTCCCATGGTTTCCATGTCGGAACCTGCACCATCTGTCCACAAGGTTGCTCCGAAGATCAACCAAGATACGGCGAATGCGCCGCCCATTTCGTTCATCAGTCCTTTTGTATCCATATTTTTTCATTCCTGCCCCTAAGGGCGTTATCGCGCTATTCGGNGACTATATAATCGGAACTGATAGAAACCGGAAAAAAAAGCCAATTTCATTACATTTTTCCGAATGCCGGTGTTATCAAATACACCTGATAACACAGATGATATCGAGTGTGCCTAAAAGCCAGTCGGTGCTACGCACCGATTCGGTAATGGTCAATAATCCGAGCCACCCCTCACCACCCATGGTGGTGCAGGTAGAACTCGACTCTGAGACTCGAAATAACCTGCTTGCTGAATGTTCAGGCCTTACAGGCCTGGTCGATTGGTTGGATAATATTGATCGACGTCCGGGGCTACCAGAACTCGACACTCATCTCAAGGGAATAGACCTCAATCTCAATGCCCTTCGAGAATGCATCGGCTACGCCGATGATGGATATCAGCGCAATGTCATCAAGAAAACCGAGTTCTACGAACTCGTTGCCATATCCTGGAATCCAGGTCAAAATACTCCAATCCACGATCACGTCGGCTCTGACTGTGCGTTCCTCATCGCCGAAGGCGTCTCTACAGAGACGATTTACCAATTGAATGACGAAGGTCTTGCGTACCCCGTCGAAGTCCGAACCTACCAACAAGGAGAGGTTTGTGCAGCTGAAGAAACCGATATTCACCGTGTTTCTAATGACTCGAATTCACAACTGATAAATGTCCANGTCTATACTCCCCCCTTGCACGCTTACAGCCTATACGAACCGGTTTCCTAGCCGACCGCGTAGCGGTCGAATTAGGTCAGAGAGATTCTACTCTACTCCAGCTTTTCGCTTGTATTCTTCATACACTTCTCGGAACAGTTTGACGTCCGATTCAAAGGACTCTGGAAGNAAAGGACCGAATGAGAATCTGAAGAATCGAGAATACGGTGTTTGGTAACTCGGGTCCTTTGAATGAGGTCTTGCCATATCGCAATCCTTAGCACAGAGAATAGCAGCTCCATGTTTGAACAAGCGTTTGTTCAATTCCTCACTATTCATTCCCTCCGGTAATTCAAGCCAATGGTAGAATCCACCATTACCGGTGTAAACACCAAGCCCCATTTCTTNGAAGGCCTTACCGTACCTTTCACGTTGCCAATTGTAATGTTGCTCAACAGCAGCTCTTGCTTTCTCAACTCGACTTGGTTCTAGTAACTTCACCGCATAGTGTTGTGAAGGATGGCTTACGCCACCCATTCCAAAACTAGAGTAATTTGCCATAGTCTCAATATTTGTTTTGCTGGCGATAATCCAGCCGATTCTGATTCCTGGTGATTGCAAGCCTTTAGTGCAAGCGCCAGCAAGGAAGACGTTGCTGTTATCTAGATCTTGAACAAATTCAATTCCACTAACAGATGGTGTGTGGAACATCTCGTAGGCTTCATCGAGAAGAATTCCATTGCCAGATTTTTCTGCTATTTCGATGAGTTCTCGCAACTCTTCTCCAGAACGGGTTTGACCTGATGGGTTCTGAGGATTCGAAATTACTGGCAATAATCCCGTACCTTCACTAACTCCTTCTCGGTCAAAGTATTCTGAATTACTCGGATGGAAATTATTCTCTTTGGTGAAGGGAACAATGTCATATTCGGTATTTGTTTGAGTTAGAATGTCAAGATATGCCGGCCATTCTATGTTACCAATTCTAACCTTGATGTGTTCTTTTAGGAAGGCCATTACGGTGTATATTCCGGGCCTTCCTCCGGCGAAGACCATGACGTTCTCTGGAGTAATGGATGAGCCATATCGTGAGTTATAATAGTCAACGATTGCTTCTCGCAATTCTGGATGTCCCCAAGCCTTAGGATAGAATCTATCCTTCCATGTTACTTCTACACTATCAGGAAGGGCGGGGCCACCGAATTTTTCCAACGGAGTTGTAAGCGGAAAACCTTGCGACCAAGGGTGAGTTCCTTCAGTCCCCATGAAGCTACCAAAAGTGTCTCTGAAGGCATAGAGGGTTTCGTAAATTCCCATAGGTGGACAGTTGTCTGAGAGGAAAGACTCGACTTGATTCACTCCACTGTTATCATCCATCATGACTACCCGTATCGAATAAGATACATCATAATGTTCCTTCTGTATTTTCTTTTCCAAAAGTTTCATCCTAATGATAAAGTAAAAAATCGAATAATAACAAAGGGAAAAATCAAGCCTAAGCAATAGTTTTCTTGAAATGTAAACCCAATTTGGGTGACACTATGCGCGACTACCCTTCTGAAAGGGTCGATCTACGGTCGGACACTGTTACTCAGCCAACTGAGTTGATGCGACAACTGATGGCTTCCGCTGAGGTTGGCGATGATGTGATGGGCGATGACCCAACGGTGAACACTTTGCAAGAAAAAGTTGCCAAAATGCTTGGTAAGGAAGCAGGTCTTTTCATTTCTTCAGGAACAATGGGTAACGCGGTTGCCATTTTGGCTCATACCAGACCTGGCGATGAGATTGTTGCATACACAAAATCACATATTTTCAGATACGAAGGAGGTGGTTATGCATCTCTTGCTGGATGCTCAATGTCGTTAGTCCCAAGCCCTGATGGAATAATGAAACCTGCAGATGTAAAGGCGGCAATAAGAAAAGCAGAGGGAAGCGAATCACATTATCCTGATTGCAGTTTAGTATGCGTAGAGAATACCTCGAACTTAGGTGGAGGCTCAGTTTATCCACAAGATATTTTGGATAAAATCTGTAAGATAGCTCA
The DNA here is from genome assembly GCA_002708385.1 of Methanobacteriota archaeon. Lineage (GTDB taxonomy): Archaea > Thermoplasmatota > Poseidoniia > Poseidoniales > Thalassarchaeaceae > MGIIb-O1. The sequence continues at coordinate 10,395 of PANM01000016.1, forward strand.
TCAGAATGGTTGTATGGCACACATGGATGGTGCACGATTATTCAATGCTGTTGTGGTTTCTGGTACTGATCCCGCTAGGATGGTTAGAGATTTTGACACCGTCACAATTTGTCTTTCGAAAGGTCTTGGTGCACCGGTTGGCTCTGTTCTAGTTGGAAGTAAAGAATTCATTGACCGTGCACACAGATTTCGAAAGATGCTTGGTGGAGGAATGCGTCAAGCTGGAATAATCGCAGCTGGAGGACTATATGCTCTGGAAAATAATCTCGAACGCCTTTCAGAAGACCATGTTCGAGCAAAGAGACTAGCCTTAGCGATTAATAAAATGGAGAATTATTCGGTAGAGTTGGATGCAGTTCACTCGAACATAGTTCTGATTTCTACCCCAGAGGGTACAGCAAAATCCATTGTATCAAAACTTGCTGAGAAAGNAATTGATATTATCGATATTCACGGTTCTCAAGTAAGGGCAGTTACTCATTTGCATATTACTGACGAAGATATTGATAGGGCCATTGAGGCCTTTTCTTCAACGCAATAAGGCCGAACCCTTGAACATCAATGGTTTTTCCGGGAATCGATGAGAAGTCTTCTGGCAGTACTCCTCACGACCTTACTTCTAGCACCTATGGGTGCTTTGGGAGAGAGTGGAACAATTTGGGTTGATGCAAGGGGGCAACAAGACGCGGGTACATTCGGCGGTTTAAGCCTTGAAATGGGAAATGGTACTGAAGATGATAGCAAAAGTGTAGATTACAACGATTTACCGAATATAGTTGAGGTCTATACTGCTACTTGGTGTTGGAATTGTGTTACTAATGAGCGTGCGATGAATGAAGCCGTGGAAGGCACCGATGCGGTACTAATCCACTATCACCGTGTTTGGATAGAACCTGAAGACCCATTCGGTTCTGATAGCACCGAGGAACGCTGGGTAGAAAATTATGGAGCGTCCTCGGAATCAGTTGCTGGAGAGGAGAGAATCGCTCCTAGTTTGGTGGTAGATGGTCAGCGATTGCATACCGGTTCTGTGGCAAAAGGCACTTCATTGGTTGACGATTATTCACAGTCATTACAGGTTGGAAATCGAGCGTGGTTTACTGGGGGAACAATCGATTTTTCCGTTTCTTTCACTGAATCTGGAGCGAGTTTTTCATGGAACTTTGACAATCTAGTATTTTCTTGTGCTGACGATTGTCCAACTCAGACTACAACTCCATGGATTGTATTCGTCGAGGATTTGGCAAATTTTGAAGATGGTAGTAATAATTTAGAGGATTATCTGCATGTTAATCATGCAGCAAGTCAGCTTTCTGGGACTAATGGAACAGAGATTCTGGACATACCGGAAACTTGGGATGGTAAAGATATGAAAGCAATATTGCTTATCGATTGGGAAATCGAAAAAGAAGGCGGAAATAGTTTCCACGATAGTCTACCAGCAGTTGGCATAACCACTCTCTTGTCTTTACTCGCCGCCGTCCCCCTAGTAAGAAGTCGACGCTAATGAGGCTAATTCTGAGCCAAACCCATCGGCGGGTTCAAGAACCTCCTCGAAGCATCGAAGATGCTCGGTGAGGTCATGGTTCAGGAACTGGTAGTCTCTGTCACTAACGAAGAGGTTCTACCAGGACCCATTCCGACATGGTTACTCGATCACATAGAAAGACAGAGTACAGACCCTTCACCTCCTTCTCAAGGAGGTGTATATCGAATTCTAATTCTATACCCTAACGAGGAATCACGTAGAGAAAATCTGGAGCGTCTTGCCGATAGAGGAATGGTCATCGATAGAACTCTCCATCATACTATAGATTCCTTGGAAAAATCTCTGGTTGCCGATTTACGAATGCCTAGAATCCTTTCTTTAGCGGGCGGATGGAATATTATTCTGCATGCAGCTTGCATTAAAGCAGCAGCGAATCTTCGATTTCCAATTATTCATCCTATCCCNAACTTATCATGGAACAAAAACAAGACCCGTTCCCTTTCAGCCCTACATTCAGTACTCGCTAAGGAAGGAAAATTGGATGATTGGAATGGTGCTGGAATAGAAGGATTCTCCAGAGTCTTAAAACAGTTGGAGAATCAATTGGGTAGAACACACCCAGACTTTGTTACTAGGAGGGTAATTCAAGGCTTAGATGACTCCTTGGAGAGTGGTAATCTTCCATTCAGTCTTCATGAAATTGATGGCATAATTATGATTGACCATTCTCCAGTTATGAATTCTGAAAGAATAGAATTTCTGCGAGCCATTTCAAAGTTAAGGCCAATTCATCAATTGGTTTATCCTGGTAATTTTAGAAGGGGGATGCATGGATTTATTCTAGAGGATGAATATCCGATTAGCAAATCAGAAAATTTGCCGAAATGGGTTCCTAAGCATAAAATATCCAACCCTGTAGATCGAATGCAACCTTCCAATCATCGTAGATTTAGGTTACAAAGAGAGACGCATTCAATACCCCAAGCAACTAGATTGATTTCGGAACAACTTGCTAAAAATCCATCTTCAAGAATTTTGTTGATTGACCCCACATCTGATCAAGAAAACCATCAGTGGAATCGTGCTTTAGCAGATTTAGGAATCTCTCTTCAAGAGGCTCCGACGATGACATCCAGTAAACCGTTGGGTCATTGGATTGCGTCATTAGCTGGTGTTTGCCATGGACCAAATGCATGGTCATTGGATTCACTACGCTTGCTTGCTCTGCAAGAGTCATTGAGACTTTTTCCTTCACCAAATTCGCATCCAACCAAAGAAGAAATTCTTCCTGANGCCAATGCAGATTTACTATCGGAATTAGCCCGAGGCGACCATATTCTTGGAGGNGCAGGCACCCTTGAAAGATGGTTACTCACACTTTCCAGACAAGAATTAGATGCTCGCAAAGGACCATCCAAGGAAGCCACACAATGGTGGCTTCTTTCTTTAGCTCAGAGCAACCATCCACTTCTAGCCGATTTCGATAAGTCAGTCTTATCCAATCCTGACTTATGGAGCGGTTGTCACACCGGTCAATCCCTACCACGATTAACTCCCGCAAACAATGGTGATGAATGGCTTTATCAGGTACTTTCTCGAGTTGATTTGAATTCTGGGATTGAATCAGCGGACGGGTCTAATTCACTGCCCGCTGCAGTAATTCAAAGCCTCGTAGATTCACATTCCCGCCTAAGAAAAATGCAACGAATAATTTCACAATCCAATCCTAGCGGGGGTTCAGAATGGGTCGCTGAATTAGAAACAATTCTATCAAACACTCCTGTAAGAGGCGGTGGAGGAAATTGTCAGGGCCGGATTCGATTAATTACTCCTGAGAATGCCTTGGGTTGTACCGCGGATTTGATAATCCTTGCTAACATATCGAGTACATCTTGGGATTTACGAGTTCCAAAGATTCCACTCCTTGGAGATGAGGAGCGTCATAGGCAGGGAATACTTCGTCCTGATACTCCAATAAGACAAGCTCGCCATCATCTATACCACCTACTTAGCGCGGCTAAATCTGAACTCGTAATTTTAGATCCGAGCGAGGATAAATCCACTCCCGTAGCCGCTCCAATTCGTGAATGGATTACAACCAATAGTCCAGAATCAAACTCAATTTTGCTTGAAGAATCTCCTGGTAGAGAAAATGATTCTAGTAATCAGAGATGGTTAGATGGGAAGTCTTTGCGAAATATGCAAGCCCCATCACGATTAGCTCTCAACCCATCAGCAGTTTCAATTCCTCTTGATATCGAAATTCAACAAGATAGAGAGCGAAGAAGACCACGTAGCGTAGATTCAGAAGGATACCTTTTTGAGTCAGCAACTCCACATATTTGGGGTCTTGAGAATTCTCAATTACTACGGAAACCTAGGAAAAATAGTGTTAGTCCAAGAAAGGCCTCAAGATGGCCAGTGGTTGGAGGCCCTCGCAGAGCATCTATCGATCCTAGGCCTTTGAGTCCACTAGAAACTGGCTCAGCAACATTTGATTCTAGACATGGACATACTACCGGAGCCGAACAAATAGTTCCACTTTGGTCAGCGAGCCGCCTGAAGCAATGGCTCTCTTGCCCACGTAGAGGATGGCTTACGCGTGGACTATATGCAGAGGAAGAAGAACGTCAAAGAGAAGATCTTGATTCCAGAGTACAAGGAAATTTACTTCACAAAGTCCATCACAAGTTGATTGAAGAAATTCTTGGCGTAGAGGAAGATAGAGAACGGTCAGTCGAAGAACTTCACTCAGGTACCTATCCATTGAATATTGCAAAATCCGATTATGGTGAAGAAGAGTTACAAGCTAAATCTATGGAAATACTTACTGATTTAGCCCCTTGGTTGGAGAAGACCGATGCGGTTTCTAATTCTCGCCTACGGGTGCTAACGGGCTTCTCCAGGATAGAATGGTTAGACTGGCTTAGACATAGGAGTGCAGCTCCTTTGGCTGGTCGAATAGGTCGAATGATTTCGGCAGAGATGAAGTTGACTGGCTCTATTCCAATAGCGATAGAATGGGAGGCGTTAGGCTATGATTCAAATGGCATAGAAATCACTCTCCCCGAAGAATTGTCAAGCAATGGTGAAGGAGAGTTACCCCCATTGAGATTGAGGGGCGAGATAGATCGAGTTGACTTACTTCCTTTTGATTCTGAAATNAATATTTTTGTCGACGAATCAGGTTCGAATTCTGTCGCCCCGATCAGACTCAAAGACAGTGGCTGGAAGCCTCGCAGACTGATTATCATACGTGATATAAAAACCAGCGAAAGCGAACCCCTAAAGCGTCATTCCCTAGGTCTTCTTGAGGAGTTGCAACTTGCTCTTTACGCTAGAGCTTGGGAGGTTGCTCATCCTGGTGATTTGGTAGTAGCAGCAGGAATTAGCGTGATTGGACACAATACAGATCATTTCCTGGAAGTTTCATGTCATCTTCCCGCAGAATCAAGTTCAATAAAATTTGGCGATTTAAGTCATCAACAAACAAGAGACTTGCATCGTTTTCCAGATGAAGAACCCGGTGAAGAAAGTGACTCTTTCAGAGCCTGGTTAGCCCAGAGACTCTCAACTGCTCTAGCCACGGCTGCAGGAGCGGCTAACGGTCGAGTTCACCCAACTCCAAGCAAAGATGCCTGTAAGTTCTGCCCAGTGGCTTCGGTTTGTGCTGTTAGATACAAAGGTGATGACCGATGACAGGAGAAGATGTTCCTCAGGATTTGGAATCCATCACACTCAACACCGGACAGCGTTTAGCATTAAATCTCGATTCTCATATTGTAATCGATGCCGGTGCTGGAACTGGAAAGACTATGACAATCGTTGAGAGAGTTGTTCAACATTATCTCGAAGAAGATCAAAGAGCAACAAGAATCCTACCAAAGCCGGAACGACCGAGAAAATTGGAAGGAGGCAGCCTAGTATCTCCTACTTCTGAAAGGATTAATCTAGAGGATTGGAATGGCTTACTACCATCTGAAGTAGTTCTTCTAACATTTACAGTTGCTGCAGCGGATCAAATGAGAGATAAACTAAGACAAAAAATCTCCAAATTGCGTCCTGGCTCTTTTTCTACATCAAACGATTATGATGCAGATCCGAGGATTACTCATTCAGGATTTCCTGAGCAACTATTGATGCTACTAGAAGATGCTCCAATAGGGACAATAGACTCATTCTTCAACCAATTAGTGGCTCCTTACCGTAGTTTTCTTGGAGATGACTTTGGAGAGGATGTAGTTACTGAATCTGAGATTTTACGCATAGTCGAACAAAGTATCAACACACTTTGGAGATTGCCTAATTCACCTAATTTGTATGGTGATGCAGTAGATGCTGGAATTCCAGCGAACGAGGTTGCATCTGTATTAGCCGCAAGAGATAGACTTTCTCAGCACTACTCCGGAAGAAATCGGGCAACCAAAATTCTCCGCCCGTTGATTTTCAAATCGATTTTTATCTCTGAAGGAGAGCGAGGTCTATTGGGTTCGAATAAGAGAATCAATCCAGAACTTCTTCAAGCACGATTGATGTCATCAGTGAGGACTGAGGATATTGAAGAAGTCACAGTCTGTATCCATTCCATTATCGAAGATTTTGTCGATTGCGCTCGAAGTTATCCTAGATTGTCATCAGGAAAATGGGAATCGGAAACAAGAATTCACGTCTTATCTACATTATCTGATGAAGGCCCACCAAGCGAAGATTGGGAGAAATTGATTTGGTTAAGTAGAGTTTTCATGTGTATAACTGGTTCAGGATTGTTAGACAAAGATGATTGGAAAGCGTTCCCAAGAGGTAATTTACCGAATGATAAGAACAATCCATGGCCGGCTGGAATTTCATCATACACTGCATTGAGCGAACCAGATCGCTCTAAAGTTAGAGATACTTGGAAAGATTGTCAGCTACGCGCCAAGGACATTCTATTTTCAGAGGCTGGTCAAAGAGTCAAGCATCACAGTCTACTGGCATTAATCCTTGATGATAGAATTGGTACCAACATCCCAGAAAATGCACCATTTAATTTGACCCATCTCCCTTCTGAACTCCCTGAAAGACTTCGATTTGGAACAAACCCTCAATCATATTCCTTTAACATGCAATCAGAAGCTCGAAACCTCGATGATATTCGATCTATATTGCTTGGTTTGGAAGGCATAGTAGATGTCTTGAAAGAAAGGGAAGAGGTTCATGAACATCGTGATGTTTCATTATTAGCGGGAGATTTATTGTTGGATTCTTGTCCTCGAGTTTGCCGCACATTTTATCCTGAAACTTTGATTTCGGCTTTAGATTCGATTGATGATAATACCTGGAGAGATGACCATATACACAGGGCATATGTTGCTTTGGAGAAATTGGAATCAAATCCTAATTTAGCGGGAGAATCGGCCTCTAATCTTGGTGAAATTAGACGTGACCTAGATTATAGATATCGATTACTAAGGGATATACGTCGAAGGTATCGTGCCTTCATAATTGACGAGGCCCAGGATAATTCCCCTTTGCAATGGCGTATTCTTTCAAGACTCTGGGGACCTCGAGAATTCTATACAAGTGACCACCTTCAGGAACCTGATACCGACTGGCAACCAACAGTATGTTACGTCGGAGATATGAAACAATCAATCTACGCTTTCCGAAATGCCGAAGTAGCCGGCTTCAGGCAATTCGCTCAACGACTTCGCTCCATTAATCGCCATGAGTTAGAGAACTTATCTGAGTTAACCCGAGAACCTGTACTTCGCAGCAGAGTCCAAAGTCGTGACCCAAGGTTCTCACATCAAAGACAGATTGTTCGAGCATCAGAACTTCTCGAAGAAAATGCAAGAAATCTTACTGATTGGATACACTTTGAGACAACAGAAGGAATCTCTTCATTGACTCCCGATGAGGTAACCGCTCGCTCAGAAGGGGAGATTTCTCTTACAATGAATTATCGAACTGACGGAGAACTTCTACAGGTTATGAATGAGTGGTGGGAAGATGTATTCTCAAACCGTCATCGATTCTTCCCAGATGCTGATTACTATGCATCAGCTCAGCGATTGTTGCCATCTCCCTCAAACGAAAATAATCAGGGTATATTGGAATGGATATGCCCAGTAATGGATGACGGTGAAGAAGATCCTTCTACAGAATTAACAACCTACATCGATCCGTTTGGAGCCGGTAAAGCAGAGTCATCAGAGCGTCAAGCAATGATGATTGCAAAACGGATAAAGGCCCTTACACAGAAGCAGAAGACCAGGGTTTTGCAAGTAAATGGAGAATGGGCCAAAATTGAAGCGGCAGCAGAGGGTATTCGGTATAGCGATATCATGGTTCTAATGGCCAGTCGCTCAAAGATTCGAGACGCCCTCATTCGTCACCTTAGAGATCACAATATTCCGGTTCAAGCCGACCGAGAGGGCGGTTTAATGAGACGTCCAGTGGTATCCGAATTAGATGGTTTGATGCAATTCATAGCACGTCCTCATAGTAGGTTTGCTGCATCTTGGGTTGCTCGTTCACCTCTTATCGGAATGAATGATGTTCAATTACAATCATTTCTTTCATCTAGGAAAGACCAAAATTTACTCCATAGATTAATTGATTTTTGTTTAAACTCGAGACAGGCCTCACTAGTTCAAAGATGGATTGACCTTTCATCTTCTGGTCGGATAATCGATTTAATTCAGGAAACTATCGACCAATCTGATTTACTGATTGCAAATTGCGAAGAAGGAGCCATTCAAGATGTTGAAAGATTCGTTGAAGAAATTCGAGTAATTTCGGATTCAGTTGGAGGAGACCCTATCGTCATCGCAGATAGATTGCGAGATTTGCGAGAACAGGAGGGTAGAGCACTTGAAGGGAAAAATACTCCAGAAAGGGATGCTGTTCAATTAATGTCTATCCACAACTCAAAGGGGTTAGAGTCGAAGGTAGTTTTTGTTACCGATTTATTTAGTGCTAAGCAGGTCACTTTGACAAATGAATCTCAAGCACGATTGATTGTTAATCCAGAATTCTTTGCTGGACATCCTGCTCCATGGCCTGGTGATAAATATCCATATTCGGCAATGTGGGAACACTCTAGGAAAATAGCACAAAAACGAAAGAATGCTGAAGCAAGACGCTTACTATATGTGGCTGCAACTAGAGCAGAAAACCATCTTGTAATTGTCGGATCTCCAAAAGGAACCACATGGCAAGATGATGCTGGTTTATCCGTACCTTGGAGATATTCCGCCTCTGAAACCACCTTAGGTCAGATGTGGTTAGAGTCATTGAGACAAGCATCACATCGTAGAGGTGAAGAATCTTCAGAATCTCCTTGGTTATCTTTTGAAGACGAGAACCAACAATCCCCACTTAACTCAGGTCCAGGACCTGATAGAATCTTGGATCCAGGTACGCTTCGCTTCGATGGTTTCCTTCGTTCTGAACAACAGGGCCGTATGAAAATGGGATTGAATGTTTACCATGTCCCAGAATGTCTGATTAGTGAAGATGCAGATGAAAATATTCTCTATTCACCCTTGGTACGTCAAACGATGTTAGATCAAGCAGCAAATGACGATAGGGTAATTGAACAAAAGTTGAGCTCTAGAATTGAAACTGGGGCAAGAATCCGGCTCGCTCCTCACCGCTTATCCAAGATTGACGCCTGCCCACGGCGGCATTGGTTTGAGACAAGAGGCGGGCTAAAACCAGATCCCATTTCTTCCTCAAATCAAATACTTGATGAGGACATAGACCCTCGTTCTTCAAGACAAATGGATGAACCAGATATTCCGAATGAAATAGATAATCTTCCAACACCTACCGAATTAGGATTGATTATTCATAGGATATTGGAGGTTGGAATTGGCAATCCAGGTCCTGAATCATCCATTCCCTCTAAGCCCCTTCCAAATATTTGGTCGGAAAAATTGGATAGTCGCTTAACTGATAGAGATTTGATGAGGGAGGTTTTTGATGAACTATTGCCAAAAGGGATAGACTTGGAGAAAACGGAAAATATAGTTATGACGATGATGCAAAGAATCGAAGAAGGCCATATTGGAAAATTAACTAATTCTGAAATTATCAATGGCGAAAGAGTAGAAGGATTACGTACAGAGTTCCCATTCACAATATCGAATGCAGTAACATTCGATTCGGTATCTCGTACTAGATGGACTCCGGATGGAGAACAAAATTTAGCCACCATTGAGAATGCATTTGTTGACATGGATGGTTCGATAGATCTTGCAATCTGTTCAAATCATCAGGATGGTTCTTCATCGATACGCCCAATTGATTTGAAGACCGAACAAGCTGCCAGCCTTCTAGTTGGAACAGGAGGGTTATTGCAGGCCTTCGGAGACCATTCTACAGAACCTGTAAATTCAGCCGAGTATGAAATGTTGAATCATCACCGTCTTCAATTAGCTCTCTATCATAGAGCCTTGGAAATGATGGAATCAAGTCGACCTAAGGACATGCGTCGTCGTGTAGAAACACCGGCGATTCTGGTCGGTGTCACGGGCCGTCTAGTGATTTATCCCAAGGAAATGTTCCAAGAGGCACAATCAGAATTGGATGATATTCTATCAACTGCGGCTAGGATGGAACTTGCAAGTGAATTACGCTTAGAAGAATTCCAAAGAAGACCTGCATCAGAAGCACATATCTGCTCTTTATGCCCATTCAGTAGGGGGGATTTGCCGATATGCAATCATCTGCCTGAGGAAGAATGAAGCAACCAATTTTGTAAAATAAAGTGAGTTTGTTCTAGGGAATAATCCATTTGCCTAAACAATAGCCCAGGACCATGCCAGTAGATCTAGATAGCATGGCAGAGAATGCTGACAGAATTTGGGAAGAATCTATTCTTCCAAGTCTTTCGGAATTTATTGAAATTCATGCTCTCTCGCCAATGTTCGAACCAAATTGGGACGAATTAGGTGAATTACAAGCAACTCTGGATTTATTTTGCTCTTGGCTGGATAACCAAGGCCTCCAAGGGATGAGTTACAATGTCCACAGAATTGCAAACCATTCACCAGTGCTATTGGTAACAATAGAAGGAACAGGAAGCGGCGAGGTTCTATTCTATTCTCACTTAGATAAGCAACCAAGTCGCCCTCACCTTTGGTCAGAAGGACTTCATCCCCTCAAAGCAGTACGGCGAGAACCCTTCCTTTACGGCAGAGGTTCGGTTGATGATGGGTATGGTGGCTATCTTTGTGTGACTGCAATTAGACTTCTTCAGGAAGCAGGCATTCCACATCCAAAGGCCACATTCCTAATCGAAACCTGTGAAGAATCAGGCTCCTATGACCTTCCTCCTTACTTAGATGAATTAACTGAAGACCTAGGTAATCCAGACCTCGTTGTGGTATTAGATAGTGGAGGTCCAAGTTATGAACACATATGGGTGACTGAAGCCCTCAGAGGGCTTGTCGCTGGAAATTTGAGTGTCAGAGTGTCTCACGAAGGGGTTCACTCTGGAATGTCAGGAGGAGCCATACCTTCCTCATTTAGAATACAGCGTATGCTACTAGATAGAATTGAAAACTCACAAACCGGAGAGGTATTAATTCCCGAAATGCATGTAGAAATATCTGACAATATAATACAGCAGGCAACCGCTTTAGCTGAGGTTTTAGGGGATGAACTCTGGTCCTCTCTTCCAACAGTTGAAACCCTAGAATCTCAATCGAAAGATGCGAGTGAAATGTTACTCGATATCAATTGGAGGCCTGCTTTGTCTGTAATCGGAGCCGATGGAATTCCATCTGTGCAATCCGCAGGCAATGTATTGCGTACCAATACAGATCTAAAAATCAGTTTCAGAATTCCACCAGGCGTCAACGCAGAAGAAGTACAAGATGTCGTAAAACAGATACTAGAAGAGAATCCACCATATGGAGCAGAGGTCACTTACAATCCAACTGAGCCAGCTGATGGATTTCATGCACCACCTTTGCATGAAGGTATTGCTTCGGCCTTAGAATCTACCAGTCTTCACCTTACAGGAAAGCCACCTATGTCGACTTGGATTGGAGGAACAATTCCCTTCATGGCAATGATACAAAATAAGTATCCGAATGCCTGCTTTCTTTGCACAGGTTCGTCAGGTCCGGGGAATAATGCACATGGCCCTGATGAGAAATTACACATCCCACATTCTAAGCGCGTAAATGTAGCACTTGCAGCAGCGATTGCAGCACTTTGTGAGTGATTTTCCTATATTTTGAATTGTAAATTTGGTTAATCTAAGTGTGGGTTAATATGAAATTCATTCCGCCGCAGTTAAAGCGTGGCGGAGTTTCGACAGTTATGAGGTGCGCTGATGAGCGATGAAGAGAACCCTACCTCCCCCGATCTTCGAATCCGACAATTGGAGGAAGATTTGGCCAAGGAAAAGGACCGACTTGAGAAGCTATATGCAGGATACACGGGACTAAAGGAATCCGCTGATGAGAAGGATGCTACAATCGATGTCTTAGAGCGACAGATGATTGACAAAGAAATTGAGATGGAGGGTCTCCAAGAACTTCTATCTGACAAGGATAACCGGATTAGAGACCTCGAGTTGGATGGAGCTAAGAATTCACAAAGGGTCAAACATCTAGAGCCTGAACTTCAGAAGATGGAAGAAATGTACAGTCGAGAATCGGCTCGATTAGGTAGAGTATTCGAGGTCGCAGAAGACCTCGATGAAGCACTGCGTGTTGCAAAAGGCCAACTCACAGCTAGAGATGATTGGTACGCCCAACACATGAGACTCTTCGAAGACCTAAGTCAAGCCATTCAAACTCGATATGACATGATTGATGCTGCGATTGAAGCAATTCGTGAGCAAGAACTCAAGCAAGCCACTTTCCGTGAGCGTATGGATGAGGTTCTAGAGGCCGCGGCTGATGCTTCTGATGAAATGGAAGAAGATGCTCCCGAAGAAGAAGCCGACGAATCTGAAGACGAAGTCGACGACGAGTGAAGACAATCGCCTCAATCTGGTTTAGAACCATCTGCGAGACGTATGCATTTTGCTGGTACTCCACCCCATATCTCACCGGCGGGGATATCGGTCCATTTTGGTAACACAGCACGATTTGCCACTACTGCACCTTCGCCAATAGTACAACCGGGTTGAACAGTTGAATTTCCACCAATTAATGCTCCATTACCAATTTTTACAGGCGCCATAACCAATTCACCTCTCTCAGTAAGATGGGCGTTGATTATTGCATTACCTCCAATCACCACATTATCTCCTAGAATAACTGACCCTGCATCGTTTAGATGAGGTGTGTTAATTTGGCAACCAGAACCTATCTTTGCACCTGCAAGACGGTAGTAAATTGTCCCTAGGAATGAAGGTACTAGTATAGGTAAGAATAGAATTGCTACTCTGTGGAAAACCATTGACCAGGCCCATTGTATCGTGACGAATGATCTAAGCGGATAACGTCCAGGCTCTAGTTTTGGTCTGAACAGACCACCCAGTAAACCAGACATCAAAACGAGGGTTATTCCCCATACTATGCAGGATAACCCAAGTGCAATTCCAGTACCAAATAATTCCATCCAATATTCTTGTTCAATCAGGTATATCCTCGCTTCAAGAAATATCCAGACCCCTGGTACTGAGGCAATTCCGACAATNATTCCAAGAAATGGAATTAGAAGAAATGATAGAAAATTCTGAACGATCTCAAACGACTTCAGGTGCACACCCCGCCTCCGCTTTCGGTATGTCAGTCATCAATTTTGGCCTGTCGGCAGAATCAAGACAGTTGGGACTACCGACAGGTTGTGAGTCAGACTTGTGGCATTCTTGGAGATGGTTCACCTGCGGTGAAAATTCACCATTTGGTCAAAGCGCCAGAAAATACAGCTGAATCAATAGCGAGGCGTGAATCATGGGATGCAAGCAAGCCAGCAACAGTGTATGTGACGCCTGAGAGAATGCCAGATGGAACNCCCTGCCAAGCTGCAACAGTAATATTGCGTACTCGTGGTTGTGCCTGGTGGTGGAAATCGGGCTGTACATTTTGTGGGTACTTCAATGATGTTCGGGATGATGTAACATCGGACGATCTATTTGCACAATGGGAAGAGGCAAAAAAACAAACTAATGACTTCGAAGGATGTAAGATGGTCAAAGTATACACATCTGGAACCTTTTTTGAAGATCAAGAAAATCCTGTCGAATGGCAAGAATTTGTGCTTAAGGAAACCCATGAAATGGGATTACATCTTGTCGTTGAGGCTCAAGCCCATATGTGTAAACCAGAGAAATTAGAATTCCTAGCCAAGCACCATCCTGGATGTACAATCGCGATTGGGCTTGAGGCATATGACGACGCAGTACTACGTTTTCACGTCAATAAAGGGTTTTCAACAAAAACTTGGAGAAAGGCTGTAAAGGACTTGAAGAGTAATGGCCTTCGAGTCAAAACGTACCTCATTTTCAAGCCTCCATTCATGAGTGAAGGAGATGCATTGACTCATACATCGAAATGGCTCGTTGATGTTGCTCCACTTTCAGATGAGGTATCCATAAATCCGATGAACATCCAAAATAGAACAATAGTTGACCGATTATTTAGGAATCGAGAGTATCGCCCTCCTTGGCTTTGGTCTCTAGTTGAAATGATTGAACAGACTCATGATGAGACCCTCAACCACGATGCTAGAATTATTGTCCATCCAACAGCTGGAGGAAAGATTCGTGGCGCACATAACTGTGGTTCTTGCGATAAGCACGTGGTCGCAGCTATCGAAAGATACTCTGTTTCTAGAAATCTAGGAGAATTCAAAGGATTGGATTGTGATTGTAAAGCGGTTTGGAGGGCAGAAATTGCCTCTGACATGAACCTACCAGTGCCACTTGGCACCGGTCGAGATCGAAGAGGTAGCCAAGTTAACCTAATGCGAGCACCTTGAGGTGAGGGACTACGTCCCTCGCCTAACGCTTAAGGGCAAATCTTCGGTGGTGCACCCGTCCACGAAGTGTTGTGGGCAAGTGGTGTCTCAATGACTAATGACGACGGATTCCTACAAGGCGAGAACGAACCTGCGGCTTCTAAGGTGATAATTNTTGGAGCATTGATCTCCTCTCTCATCTTCATGATTGTCTACAGTATCCTATATCCTGGACAGGATTATCCAGTAATATCTGATTTCGAAACCTTTGGATCATTGACTGGAGGCATATGGTTCTTCATCCTCGGTGCTGTGTTTGGAATCTTCTCAATTATTGCTACTATGATAACCGAGGCTACCCGCGAGTGAGGTGATTGTTATGTCCGACGTAATTAATACTCTAGCTATCTTTTGGCTTTCTGCTTTAATTTTCTATACCCTAGTCCACAGAGGTTTGTGGATTTTTTCCGATGTTGCTCGAACAATGGGGATGTTCATGCTGGAGAAAGCACTTGGTCCAGGAATTGAATTGGTCGAGGGTCGCACAGGTTCTGCCGCAAGAGCCTGGATTTTGCAATCTGTTCTATGGATGATGATTGGTGCGCTGTTTACATTCGAGGGAATGTGGCTTGCTCATGAACCAACAGCACTTCATTCACTCAGTGCTTGGGGATACGACCCAACCGCGGAAACCCTTGCTGCCACAGGTAAGGCAGTTACCACATTCGGTGGAATATCCATGGCATTAGTAGGCTGTGGCTTACACATACTTCCTAAGTTATTGGGTACAGGACTTGCAAGTGAAAGAAATGCAACTTTAGTCTCCTTCCTTTACTCTGGAGGAATTTTTGTTTATTTGGTTGGATCTCACGACCCTGTTATCTTGGGGATTAAGGTTCTAGTTATTGGAACAGGTATACATGTTCTTGCAATGACTGCCATAGTCATCAATCAATTATTGACGGTATCAAACAGGTCCGGTTCAATTCCTATACCTGCATGGTTGATTCTTTTTGGATTAATGNCAGAATCATTCAATTTAATCGCCAGCATTTCAACAGGCGGTATCAATGAAGGAGATGGCCAATGGCTGATGTACAGGCTGCAAGGAAGTGGATTCATCTTCCTTTCATTAGCTGGTGTTGTATTGTATGCATCCAGCGTTGGCTCAGGAAACCCTCTATGGTCAAAGACACTGGTAGGCGCAACGCTTCTTGGAGGATTATTTACATTGAATCCGTTTGGTGCAAACCACGGAACTCTAGTTGCAGATCTCTTCGGTCTTGATGCAGCAGAGTTGTCGATGGCATCCAATGACACCGTCATCGTATCTTTCCTAATGGCATTAGCATCTATGCCAATCATTGCCTTTGTTGCAAATGCTATGCTAACTATACGAGACAGCTCAAGTTCGAGCACTGCAGGTATGTCAGAAATCAACCTGGGATTGATGGCAATGATTCCGGTATTCATTGGTTCATTATTTGTTCAAACTGATACAGTTTCTGGTACAGACGCAATATCGGGANTTTCATGGCCAATCGAAGAGATGAGCCGATGGGCGGTAATGGTGCCATTATCACTCGGTTCAGTACTTGCTCTCTATCCCTCAATCACCGGCCGAGAATTAGCATCTGCAGAGCGCTCTCGAACAGCCTTTTGGTTGATGGGTCCCGCAGTATTGCTTGGATTAATGCTCAGTCTAACCTCGAGCGCTATTGACATGGCTCTCCTAGATGCTGGCGTAGAAGACCCATCTAGTCTATCTCACGAACTTTCAGTGGCTGCTTCTGTGATATTCTACTTCGCCGTGGTTGCAATGATTCTACATTGTCTAAACATGGTAAGTGGTCTATTCCGTGGCGGGATTGTTGGAGAAAGCACTGAAGAGTCTTCATCGATTGAAGCAGATACATACAACCTCGCATCTCCTACAAGTGTCTCTCGAATTCTTGCCTCAGGTGCAGGAATGGACACGATGGTAGTGCCAGTTGGCGAATCCGAAGAGAAAGGATCAGCAACTGATTTGTAAGAAAATCAGAATAAACCACTACCGTCAAGTTCAGGGCTAAATACCCCTGTTGAGTGGAAGGAATAGACATGAGGATAGGCCTAGTTGGTAAGCCGAACGTTGGAAAATCAACAACATTTTCCGCTCTAACCCAAACCCCAGTCGATATTGCAAATTACCCATTTACAACTATCGATCCAAATGTAGGAGTGGCATGGATACCACTACGAGAACCGTGTGCCTGCTCGATACTTAGAGCAAAACGTGAGGCAGATGAAAGACTTGAATCAATAACAGATGACGACCCACGTAAGGGTAGTATCTGTTCTCCAAATACAGGTTCTTGTAGGGGTCATAATCGTCTAGTTCCAGTCACATTAGTCGATGTAGCAGGATTGGTACCTGGTGCTCATGAGGGGCGAGGTCGAGGAAACCAATTCTTGTCTGATTTAGCCCGTTGTGATGCTTTAATCCAAGTTGTTGACGTATCAGGTTCAACAGATTTGGAGGGTAACCCTGTAGGAGAAGGTGGTTCTAGCCCTGTTGAAGAACACGAATTCCTCCTCGGAGAATTAGATGCTTGGATTCGAGGCATAATCGAATCAAGTTGGCAAAGAGGAGCACGCCGTGTCCAATCAGAAGGCGATAAGGCCCTGGTAACATATCTGTTAGATCAGTTAAGCGGAATTGGAGTCAATGAATCCCATGTCTCTGCCGGTATTATCGAGGTATCATCTCAGCACCCTGATGCCGGTGTACCTTGGTCTTGGAGTGAAGAAGAGTTGACAACATTGGCGAAAACAATCAGAACAGGATTATTCCCAATTTGTATTGCAGCAAATAAAGCCGATAGAGCAGAAGAAGGTTCNTGGAA
This sequence comes from Methanobacteriota archaeon, assembly GCA_002708385.1. GTDB lineage: Archaea > Thermoplasmatota > Poseidoniia > Poseidoniales > Thalassarchaeaceae > MGIIb-O1. The sequence continues at coordinate 27,678 of PANM01000016.1, forward strand.
TCAACTTGAGGAAATGGTTACTGCATCTGGAGGAATACTGATTCCCACGAGTGCAGAGGCAGAACTTGCACTAAGCAGGGCAAGTGCTGCTGGATTAGTTCAACACAGACCCGGAGGAGAAGGATTCACCATCACGGAAGAAGGTGAGTCCAATTTATCTGAAGCGCAAAGGAATGCCCTTTCCTCAATTGGCGAATCGCTTGCAAAATGGTCAGGTGGCGGATTGGTTGGACTTGTTGGAGATATCGTATTCGATAGACTCGATAGAAGGGTTGCCTATCCCGTACAAGATGAAACTCATTGGGTAGATGGCGACGGTAATATTCTCCCAGATGCTATCCTAATCCCAGAGGGAACAACTGCGAAGGGATTAGCCTACGCGGTTCACACCGACCTTGGAGATGGTTTCATTCGAGCTACTGACGCCCGTAGTGGACGTGTAATCGGTGCAGATCACGAGATCCAAAACGGCGATGTTATACGAATTCACGCCAAATCGTAATCTCGTCATGCGGTCTGAACGAGAGAAGGGTGAGCTATCTCTCGGCGTCCGCCCGTTAAAGCGGCCAGCATTCGCAGGACCTGGTACACCGCTAAACGGTGGTCGTAGTTTGTGTCAACTTGTTATTCGCTTCAACCGAAGAGAGATCCGAGGCCTTCGAAGCCACCGGCTTCATCCTCTTCTTCTTCTTCTGCTGGTGCTTCTTCAGCAGCAGGAGCAGCGTCTCCACCACCGCCACCAGCAGCAGCTGGAGCAGCAGCAGCAGGCGCAGCAACAGCAGTAGCCATTGCTTCACCGATGTCAACATCGCCGAGGGATGTGACAAGCGCCTTTACTCGGGCACCGTCTACCTCAACACCAGCAGCGCTCAATACAGAGCTAACGCCGTCTTCATCGATATCCTTCTCTGCGGAGTGCAGTAACATTGCAGCATATACATATTCCATTTTTTCTCACCTATTTTTTTCAGCCGAAGAGATCGCCAAGTCCATCGAACCCAGCGTCTTCTTCTTCCTCCTCTTCCTCTTCAGCC
>PANM01000017.1 GCA_002708385.1 Methanobacteriota archaeon
CCCCACAACCTTACAGAGGTTGCGGGCGCAATTAGATTACATATCGATACGATTCTCGAAGAGGGAGTCGATAAGAAGGGAATTCCTAGTATTCCTCTTGAAGAGTACATGCAGCATGTGAAGGGCCCTGACTTCCCAACCGGCGCTACAATCCATGGAATAGATGGCATCGTTGACATGTACTCCACGGGAAAGGGAAGATTCCACATACGCTCGAAGTGCGATGTCGAAGACGATTCAAGTGGGAAGAAGATCATCATTCATGAGATCCCTTATCAGGTCAAAAAATCCGACATGTTAGTACACATTGCAGATTTGGTATCGAAGGAGGTCGTAACCGGAATCAGGGACATTCGTGATGAGTCATCCAAAGAAGGAATTCGAGTTGTCATAGAGGTGAAGAATAATTCCGACCCACATGCAGTACTCAATCAGCTATTCAAATCAAGCAGATTGCAAGAGTCATATTCTGCTAATATGATGGGTATCCTAGACGGAAGACCGGTTTTGTTAACCCTACCAGTGATGCTACACACGTATGTCGGCCACAGAGAAGAAATCATCGAAAGGAGAGCTGTTTTCGATCTTGAGAAGGCTGAATCCAGAGCTCATATTCTCGAAGGGCTAGTAAAGGCTCAAGAACGAATTGAAGATGTCCTAAAGGCTGGTAGAGAAAGCTCTGGAAGAGAGCAATTTGAGTCGATACTGCAAGGAAACGAGAAGTTGCCAAAAATCGCCAAATTTGATTTCACAAAACCACAAGCGAAGGCAATCGCGGAACGACGTTTGTACCAATTGAGTCGCCTGGATGTGAATAAGGTGACCAATGAATTTGAAGATTTAAAAATCAAGATCGCCGATCTGAAAGATATTATCGAATCAAGAGTGAGGCGTTTGGATATATTGATCCAAGAACTTGATGAGATGTTAGAAAGCCACGGAGATGAGAGACTGTCCGAAATCGATCCAATGCCACTCTCAATGGATAGGGAGGACCTTGTTCCAGAGGAGGCGATTGTGATCTCACTCACCACTGACAACTACATCAGACACTTGCCGGTAGAGGCATTCAGACTTCAGAATAGAGGAGGGAAGGGTCTCAAGGGAGTTGCAACCAAGAATGAAGATGCACCGGCGGCGATCGTCACCTGTTTTTCTAAAGACAGGTTACTGATTTTCACTAACCAAGGTCGAGTTTACGGGCTGCGAGCTTGGGAAACTCCTCTAGCAAGTAGATATGGAAGAGGCACTCATATTCGCAACTTATTGCAGGGAATTAGAGATGATGAAAAGGTTATCTCGATACTTCCAATTAATAGAGAGCTGATAGAAAATCCTGAAGGGAATTACCTCATTTTCGCTACGAGTCAGGGGCGAGTGAAGCGAAGCAAACTTTCTGATTATGCTAAAATTAATCGAAATGGAAAATACGCTTTGAAGTTTGCAAACGATACCGATTCCTTGGTGCAGGTAAGGCCAGCAACTGATGCCGACCATGTTGTTTTAGTGTCTTCAGGTGGATATGCTTGCCGCTTCGTTCCAGCGGAAGTCAAAACTAGGACTGACCCTGCAAGTGGAGAAGTTCAGACAACTCACACAGTTAGGGTGCAAGGCAGAGTTAGTCAAGGCGTAAGTGGAATGAAACTACAATCCGAAGATAGCGTAATTGGCATGATCGTGACCGATGATTTCAACACTAGTGTCTTGACAATTTCCAAATATGGTATGGCAAAGCGTAGTAGATTAGGATCGGGAAGTATGATTCAGNTTACTGATGAAGATGGAACAGAGGTTCTTACAGAAAACGGAGAACCAATATTGGGAAGAGACGGCTACAGAAAGACGAACAGAGGCACAAAAGGTGTGCGAACCATGGCTCTGTCCGATGAGGATAGTATCGTGGGAGTCAGGCAAGTTCCTGATCTGTCTGATCAATTATTCATGCTCACAGGAAGTGGTATGATGATTCGAATGCCAGCAACACAAACTAAGGAGACTTTGGGTAAAGTAACCAAAGGAACGAGAATAATGGAGCTTAGAGGTTCAGATAAAAAATCTCATGTTGATGAAATAATCTTCGTAGCCAGACTTCCAGCAGAACTTATTGATGATAGTGATGATGAATCTGAAACCTCTATTGAAGAGGAATGATTCCAACCGCTCGGCTTAAGCCCGAATCTAAGGTCGCCGGAACACTGCGGCAGTCGCATAGCCTGGCCATTGCGCTGGATTGCTAATCCAGTGGTGTTTCACCTCGGGAGTTCGAATCTCCCCTGCCGCGCCAAAAATCAAAAATTTTCACTATACAAACTTAATTTGAAAAAAAATTGAGGTGGCGTGATTCTAATGTATTGGCATGAAGTGATTGAAGCGAATTGAAAGGAAGGCAAAATGGAAATGAAAATAGACTTGAAAATCTATCAGAAGAAAGTCGAAGAAGGAAAGATTTGGGTAGATTTACCTTAGGAAGCAGAATCATTCATTCGCTGGACTGCTCTTCATCAATTATGGAAATACTCGGGCTGCTGTCGATCGCGGCCACAGGAATTGTAATACTTGGATTCTTTTTATTGATCGCTTTATGGATTAGAGTTCAGAAATTAAGACCTTCAAATGATCGTTCTTGGGTAAACGATAATTCAAGAAATACCAGAATTGAGTTTGATGGGGATTTGGTAAAAATAACAAATATTCGTGATTTTAAGTGGCGGACAACGAAGGATTATGACGAAAAATGGATTGATGAGGAATACGATCTAAAAACAGTAGATTCCATTTGGTTAACATTGGAATATTTCGACCCGAGACATAAACAGATGGCACATACAATTCTTTCTTTCCAATTCGAAGATGGAAGACGTCTAGCCTGTTCGATAGAGGTCAGAAGAGAAAAAGGAGAAGTGTACCACCCCATCAAGGGGCTCTTTAGGGAATACGAATTGATCTATGTATGGGCCACAGAGAGGGACGTTATAGGGGTTAGAACTCGCTGTAGAAGACACTCGGTCACCCATCTTTTCAAGGCTGTAGTTCTGGGGCCAGGGAATGAAAGAAGAATGTTTGAATCCTACCTCAGAAGGACAAATGACCTTGCAAACGATCCAGAATGGTATAACACATTGACAAATACATGTACAACAAATATCGTTAGACATGTGAATGAAGTTTACCCGAAAAGGGTTCCAAAGGCTCTATCGATATTGATGCCAGGCCTAAGTCCAAAGATGCTAGAACGAGCAAACCTGATTGAAATGAAAGGTACTTTGGAGGAAACATTAGTCGCCTGTGAAATTGATGAGAAAGCAAAATCTTGGAACGAAGAGGATGACTTTGGTGATGTTATTCGCTCTTGAGATATACTGATTTTTGCTCAATTAATCATCGCTGGGTTGAATTGGTTTACCTCTATGAGAGGTTGTGCTCAGCATACCTGAGATGAACCTCTTTGGCATTCGCGAGTGGCGATTACCACCATCAAAAAGCCATATCATTCGATGGTTGGCAATGATAGGACAAGGTAATTCCAGTTGCTTAATGAAGCTTGAAAACAAACCTGGAGAAGATGCTTATTCGATGTTAAATTGCCTTCGAGAAATGGGTTTGAAGGTTGATCAACAAGAAAATGGCTGGTTTATTGAACCTCCTTCGCAGGGGCTGATTAGCCCCAAAATTACACTGAATTGTGGCAATTCGGGTACTGCTGCAAGAGTTTTGACTGCAATTGCGGCAACTATGGGGGAAGAGATTAGAATAGATGGAGATAAGTCACTCCGAAATAGAACAAGTCAACTTAGTGCCGTTCTGAGGTCGTTAGATGTTGAAGTGGATAATGATGCCCTACCTGCAATAATTGATGGAGAAATGAGTGGTGAAGTGGAGGTGGATCTTAGCGAATCAAGTCAACCACTCAGCGCACTAATCCTCGCATCCCCAAATCTAGAAAATAAAATCCAGATTAAAACAATAGGCGAGGCGGTAAGCAGAGGATATCTAGGTTTAACTTTCGATATTGCAAGAACTTGTGGTTGCCCCTTTGAAATGAGTTCAGAATTACTTCTTAAAAGTTGGAAAGTAAACACACCAAGCGAAGTTGAGGTGCCTCCAGAGCTAAGTTTGTTCCCTATGGCAATTCTGTTAGAATTATTACACAAAGAATTGAGATTGCAAACAGAATTAGCTACTTATGACCCTCTGCTTTTGTTGGCTTTTGATGCAATCGATAGAGCTGATGGAGGACAAGTTGATTTGCGGGATGCAAGTGATTTGGTTACCCCGGCAGCGGTTTGGATGGCGTTATCACAAGGAGGAAACATAACCGGAATTGCACACGCAAGAGGAAAGGAATCAGATAGAATTCTTAGAACTGTGGAATTGATGCAAGCCTTCGGGTTGAATGCGGAGGAGACAGAGGATGGAATATCCATCCCTGGCGGTCAAAATCCAACCGCTCCAATAAATCCAGTTGAGACGCACATGGATCACAGACTAGCGATGGTAGCAATGATTCTTGCCAGTAAGGTCGGTGCTGATGTTGTCAATGCTGAAATTTGTGAAGTATCTCATCCTGGATTTATCGAACAACTGCTAGCCTTATCTCAGCCATGACGACCAAAATGCCGGTCAAGATGTTTCATTGTCAATCTCAGAAGCGTAGGTCTACCATGGACACATGCCCATGGATTAGGGACTGTTCTCATGTCCTGTAACAATCGTCTCATTTGGGCTAGACTTAATTCTTCATTTGCCTTAACTGCACCTCTGCAAGAACGCATGAATGCAACATGATCTCGGAGTTTTGTTACCGCTTCAATTTCTTCATTATCATTATGAGTGCCCATTAACTCTATCAGTAAATCTTGTAGGAACTCTTCAATTGAATCATTACCGACTAACACATCAGGTACTGCATTAATTTGTAGCCCATCATTTTGAATCTCAAATTTAATTCCAAGGCTTTCCAAAATAGACTGACCTGAAACCGCTGCAGCTTTTTGTCTTGAGCCAACAGAGAGAAACACAGGAGTAACTAACTCCTGACCTTCCCAACTAACCATTTGTTCACGTAATCTCTCATAGCGAATACGCTCATGAAGAGCATGTTGATCGATGATGAATAATTCTTCTTCTCCCTCTGCTAAAATGTAAGAATGCGCCAACTGGGATAGCGGCCTCATTTCAGGAAGTTCAGGTATTGTCGAAGCCTCGGGTAGTGGTTCATCAAGTGGAGATATTGAATCGCCAATCGCGTGACGATGTAACTCTCTTTCTTCGGAGGAAAGTGAAGGCGCGATTGGGTTAGTATCCATTCCTGGTAAGGTGTCTTGTTGAGTAACATATTCAGAAATTGATTTTGATTCTTCACGAGAGGGAATATCCACAGTCGTACGGACGCTAGAAAATTTTGTTTGGACCGTTGGGTGTTGATTAACAGCACTTGCCCATTGGGGTAAATCATTATTTGAAACCGGAATTTGTGTTCCTTCTTTCTCCCCTATTCCCTCAAGAACTGTTTCATCACTAGCTTCTGGTCGAGTTGAAATTTGAGAAAGTGTGAATTTTATCGAACGCTCCAATCGCTCTAAACCCCGCCACGAGTTTTTCAGCCGAACCTCTCTTTTTGTGGGGTGAACATTCACATCAACCTCATCTGCGGGAAGCGTCAGTGAAAGAACTCCAATGGGATGTCTTCCTACCATCAATCTAGTATGATATCCTCTTCTAACAGATTGTAGGAATGGAGCAGCAGCGACTGGCCTTCCATTAACTAAAATATGAATGTCATCGGATCGACTTCTGGTCAGACCTGGCGGTGAAATCCAACCATTCCAACTTTCCTCTCCGGGTGCATTTTTGTCATCGGATGAGGTGCTTAATGGGATCAATTCAGCCGAAGTTGTTCCAAACAAATCGTATAGACGGTCTTCGGTTGAATTTGCAGGAGGACAATCTAATACTTTCCTTCCGTCTACTTCAACTAAGATTCCCGCATTTGGCTCTGCTAAGGCCATCTGTACACACGCATCAACAATCGCGGCGGTCTCTGTTGATGGTCGCCGTTGAAATGAGAGACGTGCTGGAACTTTCTGGAATAAATTGACTACATCAATTCTGGTACCCGGTGCAATTCCTGCCGCTTCAACATCTCCAACTACTCCATTGTCAACATGGATTTGAGCGCCATCGTCCTGACCAATTCTACTTGCTACAATTAGTTCACTTACCGCTCCAATCGATGAAAGTGCCTCGCCTCGAAATCCCTTCGTCTCAATCTTACCAAGGTCTTCGGGACCAGATAATTTGCTTGTTGCATGACGGGTTATGGCAAGTGGGAGTTCATCCTTTGGAATCCCATGACCGTCATCGATTACAGTAATTCTATCAAAACCCCCGCGTTCAATCTCAATTCTAATCCTATTTGAGCCTGAATCAATTGAATTTTCAACTAATTCTTTGACCACTTGAGCCGGACGTTCAACGACCTCACCTGCAGCGATTTTTCCAATCGTCAACTCGTCGAGTTGTTTGATTGAAACTCTATCTGGCTTCTCCAAGGTTGACATGTTCAATCCTCCAAGTGCTTGCCATCCAGAGATTTTTGCATAGCGGAGCGCATTGCGTAAAGTGCTTCAAGAGCCTCTCTGGGAGTTAGAGTATCAGGGTCAAGAGATTCTAATCTTTCAGCTATTTCTCTGAGGATAGGGTCTTCCTGTACTACAATTTCCTTGGTTGTTTCAGGAGCTGTATTCACATCATTAGTACTCGTTTGAATTCTTCCAGAAGGCAACATCCAACCATACAAACTAGACTGTCCCGATTCCCTCGAATCTGGCGTCCCATCACTTCCAGCTTTTGCCCCTTGGGCTTGACTCTCAAGGAAAATTAACAGATCTCTTGCCCTTTCTACAACCCCACTAGGAAGACCTGCCAAAGCGGCTACCTGAACACCATAGGAATCATCGCATGGACCATCGGCAACAGTGTGTAGGAATCTTATCTCTCCTTTGACATCAGCAACTTGAACGTGTATGTTTACCAAGCCATCAATTTCGTCAGCTAAGCCGATCAATTGATGGTAATGAGTTGCGAAGAGAGTCCTGGCTCCAACTCTCGTAGAGATATCCTCAGTAACCGACCATGCTATTGCTAGACCATCGAAGGTCGATGTTCCGCGTCCTACCTCATCGAGTAAAATGAGACTTCTAGGCGTGGCTCTTCTGAGGATATGAGCCACCTCAATCATTTCCATCATGAATGTCGAACGACCACGACGCAAATCATCGTGAGCTCCAACCCTAGTGAATACACGATCTACAATTCCAATCCTAGCTTTTTCTGCTGGCACAAAGGACCCAGCTTGAGCAAGTATCGTGATAAGAGCAGTTTGTCTAAGGTAGGTAGACTTACCACCCATATTTGGCCCTGTCAATAATAGGAACCTACGATTCTTGTCAAAACTGATTCCATTAGGAACAAATCGGCCATCTCCTTCCAACACAGGATGACGGCCAGAAACGATTTGCATGGTCGAATCGTGTTTGATTTCTGGGCGATTCCAAGAGTGTTTTCTCGCATGATATGCAAAGGCAGAAAGCACGTCTGAAGAAGCCACTTTACGCCCTAATTCACTCAATTTTGCCGCTTGCGATGAAACTTCTTTTCGAAGTTCCAAAAAGAGTTCATATTCGAGTGCCTTAGCCCTATCATCAGCGGTCAGAATAACTTCCTCCCATTGCTTCAGTTCTTCAGTTGAGAACCTCTCAGCATTGGTCATAGTCTGTCTTCTGCGATAATCTTCTGGCACCTTCTCGAGATGAGATTTTGTGATTTCAATAAAGAAACCAAACTGTCGATTTTGTTTAACTTTCAGGCTAGGAATATCTAATCTCTCTCGCTCTTTGGATTCAAAGCCCTTCAACCAATTCGTACCTTCACCGGCCTTTTCTCGAAAATCGTCTAATTGTTCGTTGAACCCTGAAAGGAAAATTCCACCATCTCTAATTGTCATTGGAGGCTCCGGAACCAGTCTTGATGAGATATGATGCATTAATGGATCTAAATCAGCCAATCCTTCTGCACATTGATGAAGTAACTCAGAATCCCCTTCCGACAACAATCCTTGGAGTCGTGGCATTCTCTCTAAGCAATCAGCCACGGCTACCAAATCTCGTGCATTAGCCCGACCATAAGCTAAACGAGTGGATAATCTTTCTAAATCACGCATTGATTTCAGACAATCACGAATGGAATCCAATCTACGCGGGGCACGAATTAAACTAGCAACTGCAGATTGTCTGGAAGCAATTCTCTCAGAATCGGTAAGTGGACGTAGTATCCATTCCTTGAGTTTTCTACGTCCCATCCATGTTCGGGTACAGTCGATCGCTTGAACGAGAGAACCTTCTTTCTCACCAGCCAAGGTTTGAGTCAACTCTAGGTTACGAAGGGTTGTCTGGTCCAATACAAGATGTCCATCATCAGCATCGAAATGAACTTCTCTCAATGGTACAATATCGATTAGATGTAAATTAGCCATATATCCCGTAGTCATTCCGCAAGCCTCCATTGCTAATGGTCTACGGTCTAAGTCAACAGAACCTAAGTCAACCAATTCAAGGTGGTCTTTTACTACCTGAAGATGTTGTTCTTTGTTACCCTTAGCAATGCTCATAGTAACTCCATCCAAAGTGTGTATTAACTCTCTAATTTCTTCACTTTCTGCATCTCGGCGTACAAGCACTAACTCGCTTGGAGACCATCTTTGCAATTCGTCTCGCAGTCTTTCGTAACGGCCTGCGCCAGAGTGCTCCTGCAACCATGCACGGCCAGTGGAAGAATCTAGGATTGCAATCCCTATTCCGTCTCCGCGAGAAACTAATCCTGCAAGCAAACTTGAGCCATCTTCACCAATTAGGTCTTCTTCATACAATGAACCAGGAGTGTATACCCGCGTGACAACTCTTTCAAGAATTTTCGAACCTGGTCGCAATTCTTCTTCCTGTTCACACAACGTGACTTTGTAGCCCGCTCTAAGCATTCCTTGGAGGTAGGTTTCAACGGAATGCCAGGGTACACCAGCCATAGGGACTGGATCATCAGCATTTTTGTCTCGACTAGTCAGAGTAATTCCGAGGACTTCGGAAGCGATTTCGGCATCTTCATAGAACATTTCATAGAAATCACCCATCCTGAAAAATAGTACAGTATCGGGGTACTGCGCCTTTATTTCGGTAAATTGGTCAAGCATTGAACGCTTTGACATACCAAATCCCTCCATCGCTTACGCTGCGCGTGGGCTATGCCTGTGAGCCTAGGGTGCATAAGCAATCCTGTGCTAACCTTCCCTTTGGGAAGGATTTGCCTGTTGTTAGAGCCTAGCTCTCGCTAGGTTAGAATGTGAATTCCCAAAATCTAATGAAAATGAGAGTTTTATTGGTTTACAACTAGCTTACCTTCGCCGTCGCGGAACTTGCCTGTTGCAATCATGATGATATCATAGAGTGCCCAAATTCCACATCCGCCGACTGTTATCAACTTCAATACTCCAAGGCCTATGTGGCCGGAGTAAAATCGGTCAACACCTAATCCACCCAGTAATAGGGACAAAATTAGCAATACGGTCCAGTCTACTTCAGAATATTCTTCTTCCATCAAACCATGCGGCTGCTCTTCTATGTTTAAATTAACCTCCGGCATAGAAGTGATGTAAAACGACTAGCAATAGAACTGGATGTGCCCAAAATGGTCAAATTTTCATATTCCGATTTATCAAAAGAGGATATTGAAGGTGTAATTGCTTCTGGAGCCTTAATCACCTCTGCGATTTTACCACATGGAAATATAGATGGCCTAAATCTATGCCCTCATTACCACCTTACGGGACATGAATGTCCATTCTGTGGAATGACTAGAGGATTTGTTGCAATTACTCATTTTGATTTAAAATCCGCATTGGATTTTAATTTGGGAACACCATTGATTTACTTAGCCTTCGTTTATCTTGCATTGCGATCTTTAGTACCCCTTATATCTGATATCAAAGAAATCAATGTTCCTAAACCAATCTACAATTTGTGGTTGTTTTCTACAATTACTGTATTTGCAATTATGGCTTGGAATAGAGTAATTGTTCATCTATTTTGAACTCAGTACACTATTTGACCCAAGTCAATACACGCAGGTCTGAGGGGCTGCGATGAGTTTCGGGAATCAATGGCGAGTCCACGGACTAATGGTACTGGTTGTTTTCTCATGGGGGATGGCCTGGGCAATAGGTAGAATCCTAGCACTAGGACTTCCTCCAGTGACTGGCGCTTGGCTTAGATACGTACTAACGATGATTTTGTTTTATGCTTGGTTTGCGGTTTTGTCATTGAAAGGTAAAGAAGTAAATTGGCTTCCTAGCGGCTTTCAATCTTGGCGGACTCTAACCATAATTGCAGTAACAGGAGTTCTTGGGTATCAACTACTTTTCATGAATGGCATGCAGCTTACTGCAGCGGGTGATGCATCACTAATTATCACATTTAATCCGGTTTTCACAGTACTATTGGCAGCACCAATGCTTGGTCAACAAATTACCAGTAGAATGTTCATAGGGCTAGTATGTGGATTCGCCGGAGTTGCAGTAGTTACGGGCTGGAGCCCAAACACAGACATCCCATTTGAAGATAGAATCCTAGGCGATTTCATGATTCTCCTAGCCGCTCTATGCTGGGCAATGACTACTAATAACACCAAACGAATGATGGAAAGAAGAAATGGCGAACAAGAGGCGACAACACTGGAAATTGTCGTATGGTACTCTCTTATTGGAACTGTTCTATTAACTCCTTTAGCCGCTTGGGAAACCTACCAATATGGTATTCCGAAACCAACCCCAGAGGATTGGTATGCAATCATTTATCTCGCTGCGATTTCAACCGTTTTAGCCTACTATTGGTTTGCGATTGGAGTTGAGAAACTTGGAGCAACTGCTGCTGCATCTTACATATTCATGATGCCCGTTTTCGGGGTACTAGGAGGAGTCTTACTGCTTGACGAGAACTTTGGATGGTCACTTCTTCTTGGCTTTGTTCTAATCGTTATGGGAGTCAGAGTGGTTCAAGTTGAAAGTGAAAGATTGCGTATTGGATAGAGGACTTAGTTAGCCCCGTAGGGGCTGCACCTACCGTTATATACGGCGGGTAGGTCGGCCGAGCCCGAGGTAATTGAGATGGCACGCAAGCCGGCAAAAATGTACCGCCAAGTCAAGGGACAGGCATACACCCGTCGAGAGTACACCGGTGGTGTACCAAATAATCGAATTCTTCGCTATCATATGGGTAATCGAAAGGCTGCTGAAGCAGGAGAATTCGAGGTGATTTTAGAAATGACTGTCGATAATGCAGTTCAAATCCGACATACCGCTCTAGAATCAGCCAGAATGGTATCAAATGCAACAATTAGGGAAGCTGCAGGAGAGATGGGATATGCACTTCGAATTCACAAGTACCCGCACAATATCCTCCGCGAAAACAAGCAAGCGACAGGCGCAGGTGCTGACCGTGTATCCCAAGGAATGAGATTATCGTTCGGTAAGAATGTTGGAACTGCGGCTCGTGTACCAAAGAACGACGTAGTTGTCTCAGTTCACACATCCCCTGAATTCTATTCCGAAGCTCGTGACTCACTCAGGAAGGCAGGAATGAAAATTCCAAGCCCAACAACTATTCGAGTAAAGAAGGGGCATGAAGAGCTTCGCGAACTAGGGTTAATCTGAGGTTGATGCAATATGGGATCTAATGATCCTCTCAGTATTCTGCAAGAGTCCCTCAGGGATGCTCCAATCATTTGGAAGGGTGAATACCCATACTTCATTCACCCAATATCAGATGGTATTCCAAGAATGGATCCCGAAGTACTTCGAGCAACTAGGGATCTAATTGTCTCAAGTGTTGATTGGTCAAAAGTAGACCTAATTGTGACTGTTGAAGCAATGGGTCTACCTCTTCTTGCTGCAGTAGGTGATGCTACTGGAAAACCTACAGTTGTAATTCGAAAGCGATCATATGGCATGGAAGGAGAAACACGTGTTGATGTTGCTACTGGTTATTCTCAATCAACTGTTTACATAAACGACATCAAACCAGGAGAAAGGATAGTTATTGTTGATGATGTTATTTCCACTGGTGGTACTTTGGAGCCTCTTATTCAACAACTCGAAGATATGGGTGTAATCCTAAAGGATATTGTAATCGCTATCGAGAAGGGAGAAGGGCGTGAGAGATTGAACCGAGAGAAACCCCATTGGCCAATCCGTTCACTAGCAAGAATCGACATTATCGATGGTAAAGTCGAGATTGTCGATTGAAATTTAGGATGGCAAGTTGGTTACCATGGACATGGAGCGTCATGATTTTCAGCTCGACGACTTAGTCGAACGGATCAAAGACAACGACCATCGCTTGGTGGCATTACAAGTTCCAGAGGGTCTGAAAATGCAGGCTCTTGAGATGATGGACTCGATTGAAGAGGACTCAGAGGCAAAGGTGGTATTGGCAGCAGACCCTTGCTATGGAGCATGTGATTTAGTTCATGATAAAATGCGTATGATGGGTGTTGAATTAGTCGCACATATGGGTCACAGTGCAATGAATATCGATTCTGGAATGCCAACTCATTTCATACCTGTGACATATGATGGGGATCCAGAAATTGATCCTGTTGTACCAATACTAGCTAAGCACAAAGCAATCGCGGAAGCAAGGCTTGCCGAGGCTTCAATGCCATTCGACCTTAGCGAAGACGAAGCAAAAGAACGATTCTTAGATGCAGTGGGTAGAGTAGCACCTTTGTCGGGAACTAAATTAGGACTGGTTGGTTCTATTCAACACCTTCATCTTCTTGAAGATTACAAAGAGCGTTTTGAGAATGCTGGTTTTGAGGTTGAGATTCCAACTGGCGGGGCACGTCTAACCTTCCCTGGACAAGTTCTAGGTTGCAATTACTCAGGAGACGACCCGTCGATTGGGCACTACATTTTCCTAGGTTCAGGAGATTTTCATCCAATTGGTTTAGTCATGCATACTGGTAAACCACTAGCATTACTAGACCCCTACACTGGTGAAGCAAGCGAATTATCTTTCGAACATATCGAACGGATTCTAAGACAAAGAATGGGATTGATTTTCTCTGTCGATGAAGCTAAGTCATTTGGAATTCTCATCGGCGAGAAACCTGGTCAAATGCGACGCAATCTCGCTATCAGAATGAAGCGGCTTCTCGAAAAACATGGACGCAAAGGATACCTACTGGCGCTTGATCATGTTGGACCAGAACTGATTGACTTCTATCCCGTTGATGCATTTGTCAATACTGCCTGCCCGCGTATAGCAATCGATGATGCGGTAAAATATGCTAAGCCACTAATTACGCCGTTCGAATTGGAAGTAGCCCTAGGCGAAAAGCAATGGGAAAATGGTTACCAATTCGATGAAATCCCGTAATCAGTGGTTGTTGGATTCTCACGCGCGCGGGTCACACAAGACTGTGTACGCGCACGTTGGAGTAAATATCTCTAAGAACGGCGAGAGCACCACTCCCTTGAATGGCAGGATACCTCGACCGCATCGGAGCAGGCAAAGTACTGCTGGATAAGGCCCCCCTGTCGTACGACTGGGTTCCGCCATCTCTGATAGGTCGAGACGAAGAATTAGGCGAGATGGCGGGTATCTTCTCGCAAATTCAGAATCATGAAACCAGTTGTCAAGCGGTTGTCATGGGACCGGTTGGCTCTGGAAAGACAGTGATGACGCGGCGCTTTGCAGAAGATATTCAGAGTCATCTCGAAGGAAGGAGAAAGATTGTCATAACTCACGTCAATTGTCGTAACCATCCAACCGGCCCTCAAGTCTTGCAACAGATTGCACTCAGACTTGACGAACGTCATCCAGAAAGGGGATTCAGTCCTGGTGAAATTATTCAATCGATTCGAAGAAATCTGATTTCATATGACAGCCATCTTCTATTGATTTTAGATGAGGCAGATGTCTTGGTAAATCGCGATCAGTCCGATCTAATCTACAAATTACTTCGAATCGACGAAGGAAAAGAAACTCAAGGGACTATGTCGGTGATTATGGTCAGTCAAAATTTGTCATTGATGAAACTCTTTGAACCTGCAATAATTTCCAGACTAGGACAATCAAATATCGTTGATATGCAACCATACGACGCTGCGACACTAACTGGAATCGCTAAACAGAGAGTCGATGTGGCCTGTAAGACTGGCTCTGTAGCTGAAGAGACTCTAACTAAAATCGGCCAGTTTGCTTCTGAGTCAGGAGATGCTAGAATGGCAATTGAATTACTAGATGCAGCCATTCGTCGAACTGAGAAAGACGGTCGTGGCGAAGTTCTACCCGATGATGTGCGACCTAGCACCTTGCGTAAGGCATCGCTAGAACCAAGTTCTGTTGACAACCTATCACAACACCAAAAGTTGGCCTTGCTCGGAATTTGTAGGCGACTGAAGAAGGCCGAACAGGTATCCAGCGGAGATGCACACAAACTCTACTTGCTAGTCTGTGAAGAATACGAACTAAAATCACGAAGTTACACCACTTTTTGGAAGCATCTGAAAGCTTTGGAAACCGAAGGACTAATCGAAACTAAGGCTACTAACACCAATGTTGGAAGGGGTAGAACTCAATACATCACAATGAACAATACCGCACCTGCAACTATCGAAAGCAGAATTGAGAGAGAATTTTTGAGGGGCTAAGTATCACCGTAGGTGAATCCGAACCGCTCTTATAGGGGTCTCCTGTCGGGAGGCCGTTCAGGTGACATCATGGCAGGAGAACAGGCGTTCAAGGCGGTGGT
>PANM01000018.1 GCA_002708385.1 Methanobacteriota archaeon
CGGATGGAACCGGACCCTGCGGAGATAGCAGGGGGGGATGCTCCCCCATGTGCAGAACCCCCTGCTGCTCCCACCTTGTACCAAAGTACGGCTGAGCCCGATTCCATCTAATTATCAATCATTGCGGAGGCTTTCTACCTCCGAACCACAATTTCCTAGCCTAGGATAATTTCCAGAAACTAGTCTTTCGGCCCTATCATCTGATTCGGTTTTACCCATTGATCAAACTGATCGTTAGTAAGCAGACCAAGTTCCAAAGCCGATTCTCGTAAAGTGGAACCATTGTTGTGAGCGTTCTTTGCAATCTTCGCTGCATTGTCGTAACCAATGTGGTTGTTTAGAGCGGTCACTAACATCAGACTGTTTTCAAGATGAGAGGAAATTACGCCCTCATTAGCTTCAAGGCCTTCGACACATTTGTCAGTAAATGCACGGCAAGTATCTGATAGAATCCTGGTACTATGAAGAAAATTGTAAATCATCATCGGCTTGAAGACATTTAGTTCGAAGTTCCCTTGGCTTCCTCCAACTGTAATGGCTGTGTGATTTCCCATCACTTGGCAACAAACCATTGTCATTGCCTCAGATTGAGTTGGGTTTACTTTTCCTGGCATGATACTAGATCCTGGTTCGTTGGCCGGCAAAGCTAGTTCTCCAAATCCACAGCGCGGTCCTGAACCCATCCAACGAATATCGTTTGCAATCTTCATCAGGCTCACCGCTAGCGTATTCAAAGTCCCTGATACGGCCACAATCGCATCATGAGCCGCCAATTGGGCGAACTTATTTTCAGCAGTAATAAACGGTAATTGAGTCTTCTCTGCAATCTTGTCGGCCACTTTCTCGGCAAAATCGATGTGGGTGTTGAGTCCAGTTCCTACTGCTGTCCCGCCCAATGCTAATTCTAGCAAGTCGTCCCATGCGGCTTCGATCCGCCGAATATCTGACGCCAACATCGATACGTAACCTCCAAACTCTTGACCGAGGGTAAGTGGTACTGCATCCATAAGGTGAGTTCGCCCTATCTTGACAATCTCATCAAACTCCTCCGCCTTAGCGGCGAGGGAATTGTGCAAATGTCTGACTGCAGGAAGAAGACGGTGATGGATTTCCTCCGCCGCTGCGATGTGCATCGCTGTTGGAAAGGTATCATTACTAGATTGACCGCGATTTACATGGTCATTGGGATGAACTGGAGATTTGCTCCCTAATGTCCCTCCTGCCATCTCAATCGCTCTGTTTGCAATCACTTCATTGCTATTCATATTCGTCTGAGTTCCTGAACCTGTTTGCCAAATTCGAAGCGGGAAATGTTCGTCTAATGCACCAGAGATTACCTCATCACAAGCAGACGATATCAAAGCTCCAACCTGAGGGTCTAACTGCCCTAATTCGACATTGGTTTCTGCTGAGGCTTGTTTTAGGATTCCAAATGCTCTGATGACCGACGGTGGCATTGTGTCGATACCGATGTCGAAATTTATCAGAGAACGAGCGGTTTGAGCCCCAAAATAGCGATCAGCTGGAACTTCTAGTTCTCCCATCGTGTCTTTTTCGACTCGGATTTCACCTAGTGGTGCAGAAGCTTTCCTAGGTTCAGTGGATCTTTCTTGAATAGGTGCATTTTGCTCGATTTCTAATCCATTTTGAATCATTTTTGAAATCGTTGCGGATCTGCCCTCATTCTTTCCTTTCCCGATCCTTCTATCTAGCTTCTTTGCGAGCTCTTCTGGTATGCTGATACTAATTATGCGACGGTCGCCCGCTCGATGTTTGGCCATAAATACGGGATTAATTAGTTATTAATAAAATTAATTATTGGCTTTCTATGCAACGATTAATCTTCTAATCTCTGAACGGAGATGATTTTTTGAGGGTCGAAAGGCCTATCTCCAGGCTTAGTATCGCAGTTCTCAATCTTGTAGACATTCTCCATGCCCTCGATAACCTCTCCAAAAATCGCATGATTTCCATCTAACCAAGGTGTTGGAACAGTTGTTAAGAAAAATTGTGAGCCGCCTGTGTTAGGGCCTGCGTTTGCCATCGAAAATAATCCAGGTCTGTCGTGTTTTTTTGCCAATGCGGATGCCTCGCAAGGGATTTTCCAACCAGGACCGCCGGTTCCTGCCCTTCCATCGAACGGATCTTTTGATCTCGGGCATCCGCCTTGAATCATGAAATTCTTAATTACGCGGTGAAAATGTAATCCGTTGTAAAATCCCTCATCCACCAATTTGAGGAAGTTGCCTGTTGTATCAGGACAATCCTCTGTGTATAGTGCAATGTCAATATCTCCAGCGCTTGTCGTCATTCTAACCATGGTAGGCATGATGTCAACGAGTGGCGTCTAGTCCAATAGCATGACGATTGAATAGTCACTCTTCACTGGATAAATTGGTATTGATTTCCTTGAGTAAATCTCTGATTTCAATTAGAACGTCACCGGATTCCGTTGAAGCGCTAGACTGTTGGTTTGGAGATGCCACTAACGAGTCCCTTTGTTTGAGGACGAGGTCGCGGAATTCACCGGAATTTCTCACTCCAGTGAGAATGAAAGGTGCCGCACCGGCTGTCTCGAACTGCATCCTAACGACTCCGAAGGCATTCAGGATAGGCCCCTCGTGAATTGATACATCGGTGAGCTTGTCCAGAGGAATGTTCTGCTGTTTCTTGAATATCCATCCCATGCGCATGTTGATTGAACGGTCAGTTAGGGCCCCGCTCATGTGCTCAAACTGCTTCCGATGAACAATCCANCCAAATGGAAGCCANATCAGCATCAATGGNATTCCNATNANTGACNNNANNAGGCCNAAATTAGCCATTANCCACCAATAAANNATNATTTTNNTNTCNAATTCNACNGNCATNATNTNNCCNCTATCGGCGTAACCCGNCTCTTCTTGCATAGNTNNCCGAAGTNGGNNNGAGGTTATTGATANTNTAAGACCTAAGCAACCATCGACCCNGNNTTGACTCCTTCTGGAAGTTCTAACAGCCTAACNGTNCCATNTGGNTCTAAGGCNCCTAANACAAGNAATTGGCTNACAAAACCNGTCGGCAANGTCTTGTCGCCAAGATTCAANGCNCCNACNACNGTTCGGCCAACCAACTCTGCTCGAGAATAGTTGGTNATCTGNGCNGANCTCCAAAGCTTACCAATNACNGGCCCGAANTCAACTTCAATTTTGTAAGANGGTTTACGCATCTCTGGGAAATCTTCNACTTTGAGNANGATACCTGTTCGTAAATCCAATTCAAANTAAGCAGCCGCNCCGACNTANTCNTTTTTNTCGAGTTTCTCAGGATGGTACGGCTCGCTGGAATCAATNACATGTTCCGACATTCACTCACCCGTTACATCCGANCNAAGGATGAGTGGATGNAANCTAATTCCGGCAGATTNGAAGGCNTCTTGNCCNCCNTCCTCTCGATCNAGAATNGTAATACAAGCCGCTACATCGCACCCCATATCGATTANNCGATTAGCGGCTTTNAGAGCGGAGCCNCCGGTTGTNGTTACATCTTCCAACAATACAACNCGNTCNCCTNCTCGCANNGTTGACCCNTCNATNCCAGGNGGATTTCCTGTTTTACGACCNCCTCGNCCCTTTGCTTCTTTGCGAACTAAGAAGCCTCGGAGGTCAGATCCNTTTCCGGCCTTNGCAATNGCNATNCCAGTNAGNGGNACCGCNCCTAATTCGAGNCCCCCNACCGCGTCAACTCCNCCGATTGATTCGATTTCNGCATGNAGNAGTACACCGATTAGATGAGCACACTCCGGGTCCATCATTACTGGCTTCATATCAAAGAAATGTGGACTCTGGCGCCCACTTGCAAGAGTGAATAGTTCGTCTGGTGAATGGAGATACGCCAAATCACGAACGCGTTCGATTAGGCGTTGTTTTGCTTCGGCCGCAGTAGTCGACATGTCTCTTCCCCTCCAAACCGGCTCGGTAGCAATCGGATGAAGGTTCGCACTCTTTAGAGGTTAGAAGAGTGGGAAGACACTGAATGTTCTTGGACGGCCTCGTGCGGTCGTCGAATGTTCAGCGGCGGAGTGTATGCGACATGGTGGTTCAAAATAGTCCGGATATTGTCGTTGACGAGTCCCGCCTTTCAACAGAATTGCAGGCCTACACTAAGTGGTTGGAAGAAAAAACAGAGGAGACCTACAAAATAGCAGAAGAAGCTCGTTCTAGGGGCTTGGATTTCTCTAATTCAGTTGAAATTCCGCGGGCTGCTGATTTGGCAAGCAGGACCGAAAAATTACTTGAAGAATATCTCAGACCTACACCTGAAGAAGATCCGATAAGAATTGAAGATGATTTACGCAAGTTGCTAACGAAAGTAGACCGTGAAACCGCATCAATACAGATTGCTGTCGAAGTTGGAAAAAGAATGCACAAGTTAACAGCCGACGTTCGTCGTTCAATCGATACTGGCCTCCGTGTTGGGCTAGCGGTGCTAACGGAGGCTGTTCTAGTTGCGCCACTAGAGGGCATAGGAGACGTCAAGATTCTCAACAATGAGGATGGTACTGAATTCCTGTCTATCGAATTCTGTGGCCCAATCAGAGCCGCAGGAGGTACCGCACAGGCTCTTGGTGTTCTGATTGGAGACATGGTTCGGCGCGAACTAGGTTTGAATCGTTATATCCCCAGCACTCCTGAAGTTGAGAGGGTAAAGGAAGAATTTGGATTATACCGAAAGGGGTTGCAATACAAACCACCTCCAGAAGAAATTGAGATGATTGTTCGAGCCTGTCCTGTCATGATTAACGGTGAATCAACTGAGGATATAGAATGCTCAGGTTACAAGGAAGTTCGCAACATTGACGGCGCTCGTGTTAGAGGGGGTGTGTTATTGGTAATTGGAGAAGGATTGTGTCTGAAGGCTCCCAAAGTCCAGAAACACACAGAACGACTAAACATTCCCGGATGGGATTTTATTGCTCATTTTGCCTCAAAAGGAAAGGATGAGAAAAGTGAAGATGCTTTCAAAAGTAGAGTGATCAAGACTGATTCGCGATTCATGAACGATGTGATTGCAGGAAGACCTGTTTTCGGAGAGCCCGGCCAACCCGGTGCCTTCAGACTAAGATACGGACGAAGTAGGGCCTCCGGTCTTGCCGCAGCTGGAATTAATCCAGTGTCAATGGAAGCAATGCAAGGATTTCTAGCAGTGGGAACCCAAATGAAAGTCGAACGCCCAGGAAAAGCCGCTGCAGTGACTCCAACTGTAGACATAGAAGGACCAATGGTATTACTCAAAGATGGAGGGTTTCACAGAATAGATTCCTTGGATGAGTGGAACAGTATCAAAGAAAACGTGGTTAGCCTTTGGGACTCAGGTGAAATGCTGGTTGGTTTCGGGGAATTCCTTGAGAATAACAAGGACCTGGTTCCTTCGCCATACAATAAGGACTGGTGGGCTGCGGACTTAGCAGAGAATCTTGACCAGCCAAAAAAGGTGGAACAATTTGCTGCGATTATTGGAGCTAATAGGGAGTTATTACCTCCTGGATTACCATTCAATGGCGCCATTAGTCGAGGAGGAGAATCTGCTTTGGAGCGAGTTAAGCGAAAGCGTGATTGGAATCGATTTCTTCGACGCTTAGAGATCGATTGGAATCAAGTTAAGGAAATTTGTAATCATTTTGGAACTGCCCCCCCGCCTCCATTCAATCCATGGTGGTCAGACCTTCCTCTCTCGTTCACAACTGTTCTAATCGAGGCTTTACTGAATTCAAAAATCAAGAGTAGAGGATTAACTATTCCCGATGTTGTCAAGAATTGGTCTCCTGATCAAAAAATCAAAGATATTGGACTTGATACGCCTTCTACCGGGACATGGCCTCGATGGACTGAAGTCGAGAGGCATGGGGTGGTGAAATCATCCCTATTAGTTCTAGGAATCCAACATCATCATCGTCGTGGGGACATTGTAATTCCTTCTAATTGGGAGGCGCTAGTGGAGGGACTAGGCCTTGATATTGAAGGATCGAAACTAAGAATTCAATCTGATGCTACCTCTCATGTAGCAGACAGGATTGATAAAATAAAGACGGCGACTAAGACGTTGAGAGAAGAAGATTTACGACGAGCAGAAATTGATGCTCAGCGCGACGTCGAGAGAGTGAGAGCACAAACTGCTGCTCGGCAAAGAGGAATGAGTATCGCCGAAACTGAGAAACAAGGAAATCAAGCAGCTGAAGCGATTGAGGACCCGGGGCCACCGAATCAGAAGGAATTGATGGCGGCTCGTAATCTACTTGATAATCACGAGGTAGATAGATCGCTCTGGCTGGTTAGAAAATTATCCAAATTAAGATGGGAAGATGCGGTACCTAGTAGAGTTGGTTCTAGAATGGGTAGACCCGAGAAAGCCAGTAGACGAGCAATGAAACCATTAGTCCATTCTTTATTTCCAATTGGAGATCATGGGGGACCTCAACGTTTACTCGGAGAAGCTGCAAAACGCGGTCGAGTTAGAGTTGAAACCGGCCCCCGGATTTGTGTAAATTGTGGCATGGAAACCCCAATGCTAAGATGCCATAACAGACCAAATCCGGAAGTCCCTGAAGAATGTGGTGGCAAAACTCGACCTAGACCAATTAGAGGAAACAGAAAACCGCGAAGATTAGGGCAGAGAACCAGCATTCCGGTTGCTGGAATGTTGGAGGTAAAACGTCGCTCTCTCGGGCTTGATAGATTACCTGAGAAAATAAAATCCGTAAAGGGATTAATGTCCTATGAACAAACCCCTGAACCTCTAGAAAAAGGTATATTGCGAGCACGTCATGAACTCTCAGTGTTCAGGGATGGAACCGCAAGATACGATATGATTGATGTTCCTGTGACTCATTTTAGGCCTTCTGAAATCTACACCTCTTGGGAGATACTAAATCGTCTCGGCTACACTCATGATATCGATGGAAATCCATTAGAAGGAGACAACCAAATTCTAGAATTATTTCCTCAGGATTTCATCCCTTCATCGTTAGCGATAGGTCATCTAACGTCAACATGTAATTTCGTAGATGAATTACTTACTCGATTCTATGGCATGGAGCCATTTTACAATGTAAATTCTGCTGATGATTTAGTAGGTCATTTAGCCATAGGTCTGGCTCCTCACACCTCTGGAGGAGTTCTTTGTCGGATTATTGGTTGGACTGATGCCTCCGCTGGCTATGCCCACCCACTATTCCATGCTGCAAAGAGGCGAAACTGCGATGGAGATGAAGATAGTATCATGATGTTAATGGATGGTCTGTTGAATTTTTCAAGATCGATCCTCCCAGCAAATAGAGGAGGCAGAATGGATGCCCCTCTGGTATTGACAACGAGATTAAATCCCTCGGAGATTGACAAAGAGGCATTGAATGTAGATTGTTCATGGCAGTATCCAAGAGCATTTTACGAAGCCTCTCAAGGCCAACCTCATCCATCTGAACTAAAATCTCATATTGAAATTGTAGAGCATCGGTTAGGGACTACTGGAGATTTGAGAGGTTATGGATGGACGCATGATTCAGGCGCTTTGGACGCAGGGCCGGCAAATTCTTCATACAAGACATTAGAAACCATGGTCGACAAAATGACTGCTCAATTAGAACTTGGAGCAAGGTTACGTCCAGTTGATGTTTCTAAAGTTGCAAGTCAAGTTATTGAGTCACACTTCCTTCCTGATTTGAGGGGCAATCTTGTTGCATTCACCAAACAAAAAGTACGATGTGTAAGGTGTGGCCAATCATACCGAAGAATGCCTCTTGCAGGTCGATGTATTCAACGTAAGAGGAATGAAGGAGGTCTGTCGAATGGTCGAGACGATTCCTCTTCGATGTGTGGCGGAAATATTGTTCTGACCGTTTCAGAAGGTTCGGTTAGAAAATACATCAAAGTTACACAACACGTTATGGAGAATTATGGTGTCGACCTTTACACAAGACAGCGTGTTAATTGGTTATCGGATAGCGTCGATTCCCTATTCAATGACGACACGGTTACTGTAATGACCTTAGGAGATTTCCTGTGAATTCTCAAACAAGGAATCCTAGATGTTGTAGAACTTCAGCCATCCATTGAAGTTTGACTAATTTTCGTTTCGGATCAGTTGCCCCTGACCAATTGCCAACAACATCTGTTCGAGTTCCTAGAAGCAATATGTCGTCCCTTTCTACTCCCAATGCTCTTACAAAACAGACCGCTCTATCTCCATCGGTAAAACCTCCTGGATTATGCATGCCTTCGATTGATTCAGGTGTTTGATGTGTTAATACAAGTGGAGGAGGTGAGCGTTGGCTACTAGCCAATTCCAATAATTCCGACCATGATTGAGTATTGTCTCCGTGAGCGTGCAGGATTACTGGCACGCCTCTCTTGACCGCAGCAATGGTTCCGTCTCCGCCATCTGCATCACTGACAATACAAACCAAGCGCGACCAAGCGCGCTCGGCAACTGAATTAGGCAAAGTATCCAACACCCCACATGAGCCATCAGCGGCAATCAGCAATGTGTTACTTTCCAGAATCTGCTCAACTTCTTCCGTTGTTATTGCCGCTCCTAAAATAGCAACTTTTGTGTCTCGAAGTACCAATCTTCTGTGCAAAGAAGCGACTGTTTTCGCCCGCCATGGTTTAGACCATGCCTCAATTTCGGAGTCGTCTACTTTCGCTACTAAATCAAGGGCGCTTTCAATATCTGCTTGTAACCCCCAACCAAAGTTTTCTCTGACCTCATTTTGTAGTTCCAGCAGACGCTCATCGACCGGATTGAGGTCTGTGGGTTTTGCCTGCATGAGGTCCTTCTCCAGTGGAAGGATTCGGTGAGTCTTGAAATACCCTCTCGACATATTGGGGCTTACAATGCCAATGCCGCTGACTCCACCGACCATCGAAGATGAGTCTGTACTAGCGCGTTACCCCTTCCTTCCACAGAGTCGAGCGTTCATCCGTAAACAACTGGATGAAAATGGTATTTCGGTTGAAGGACTCATCGAGGAACCTTGGTTGGAAGACATTCGACGGCGTGGTAGTTTACGCTTGGTCGAGTCTGTAGTTCACAAAGAAGGAGTAGACTCTACCACAACCGTCGATATCTCTTCAGATGTTGGTCGTATGACCGAAGCTCTGTCCTTTTTGCACGCGATGCTTGTGGTCTGTGCTTCATTCGAAGAACGCTTACTAAATCGTTGGGTAGAAGGTGAATCAAGCAGGGCCGACCAACTTTTTGGTATGGATGGAAATCACTTCGAAATTATTGCTCGGACCTACCTCTCTGACATACGTTCCGAGCCAATTGCCGGAACTACAGAAATCATCTATCATGTTCCTATGGTAGATTTTCTAGAGTTATGTCCGAAGATAACCGGCGGATATTGGCGACTAGTGAATAGGCCGGTAAAACAAGGATGGGTCAGAATGGAGCCGGCTAGTGGAGAAAATAGTCAACAGCGTACTGCTCGTCTAATCAAGGAAAGAGTACGCCAATCATTGACCGAGGATTGTGCTGATCGAATGGATAAGATGGACGATGCATTTGCTGGCCTATTTGCAGACCCGGTTGACAGAATACTTGGCTTACTATCTGAACGAGTTAGTGCTGAGATGCCAATGTCGGCGGCCGTCCGAGAGGATTGGCCGCCTTGCTTTGAGTCAGCAGTGGCTGAATTGAGTCAAGGCATCAACGTCAACCATACCGGTAGAGTATTTCTAGCGGCTATGTCGAGAGCAATGGGGCATACACCAGAACTAACTATCTCATTTTTTGAGAATGCACCCGACTATAATGCCGAGACCACATCATACCAAGTCGGCCACATTTACGAGCATCAATACACTCCTCACGGTTGCTCGGCTCTGAAAACTGGTGCTCGGTGTCCGGTCAGTTCGGGAGAGGACAGATTATGTGACCAAGAATGGATGAATCATCCATTGAAATATCTGAGAGCAAAACAACGACGCAGATATCAGGATGAAAGTCGTAAATCAAATAGTGAAGACTTGCCAGAACGCACCGAAGGTGCGGTTTCAACAAGCAATCCGGACGATTCTTCATAATGGGGAAGGCCTCATTGCCCCTCACAACGGAGGCTTCCTGTATGGTGCGGACACTCGTAATCACCATTGACAGAGACAACGATCTTGGTGTTAAAGCTGGAATTAGAGGACCTGTAATCGGGCGTAAAGCGACCTTGACAGCAGCTCTGAAACTAGGAATTGCTGATCCAGAAGAATCCGATACAAACGCCATTCTGGGCGCTCTTCATCATCACGATCGATTGAATGAAAGGAATGAGGGAGAAGATGAGATTGAGATTGCGATTCTCACTGGTGATGTTCGAGTTGGTCCGAGATCGGACAGAGCAATAGCTAGTCAACTCGATGAAGTAATCCAAGAGTTTCAACCAGATACGGCGGTTTTAGTTACCGATGGAGCTGAAGATGAAGCATCATTACCAATCCTAACCTCTAGAGTAAGAGTTGACCATGTTGAGAAAATTATTGTCAGACAATCAAGAGGGATTGAGAGTACCTATTATTACGTTGCCAAAGCTATCGAAGATCCACGTTGGAGGGCACGTTTGTTAGTGCCAGTTGCTCTATTCTTGATTATCTTTGGATTAGGTTTGATTCTTCCAAACGGAGCAATTCTAATCGGTGCTATGCCCCTGATTATTGGAATCTGGATTCTTGCCAAGGGATTAGGTTGGGAGCACCAATTAGAGCGGTTGATGATAGACATGAGAGAAAGTGCTACGGGAGGAATTTGGTCGTCTTTACTGTGGGGTTTATCGATTGTATCGGTGCTATTTTCTATCTTGACATTCTATTCGGTTTTCTACGGAGACCCTACAGAATTGAATGCCTATGTGTTGGATACATTCGGTCGGATTGATTCCTTCGACTTGGACGCAGTCAATCGCGATTTTGCAGTGTGGGTAATCGCAATTGATCAAGCATTGACCTGGATTATAGTTGCGGCTTTCTCTTTCGTTCTCTCACTCGGTGTTCTCCGCTGGAAAGAGGGATCATTCACTGGACAGAGTATGCTATTGTTAGGACTGGGTGCAGTCGTGTATTCGATAACGAAAGCAGTAATTGAGGTGACATTGGCTGAATTAGGCGGTGGAGATTATGATATCACAGCTGGAAACGTTTCTGACACCTGGTTCCTTCCAATTATTGCAATAATATTCTACTATCTACTGAGGACTGCAATCGATTCAGTTACAGCTGAAACCGAAGATGATGGTAGTAATCGGTACTGGGGAATTTAGCGTTCGTAAATGGCCTCTTCTCCACAGGAGGGGCATCTCACCTTTATTGGTCGAATATCTGGAATACCAAGAGGAGATGAGCAATTATTGCATACAATCGCTTGACTTACCTGCTTCTGTCTTTTCTTTCCTTCATGGCTAGGGTCGTAAGAAACTCTGAACTTTGAAGCGTCGTTAACATACGTTGGTGAGTCGTCTCCGTCCACTGACTTATTGCGAGAGAAAATAGATCTCCTCTTCGGTACTTCGATTGGTGGTGAGGATGAAATTTGGTCTTTCGAAGATCCTGAATTTACAGAATCTAATTCGGCTTTTACCTCTTTCGGAGAGATTCCCAATTCCTTCGCTACCCTATCTATGGCCAAGGTTAGTTCATACTCATCAAGACCCATTAATTGCTGTAATTTTACAGCCGGTATCCTACTAATTCTAGCACCTCAAAAAAGGCGAGGGTTTTCGACTCTATCAATGTCCACTATTCGAGCATCATTCAGAATCAACGAATTATTCTGAATCTAAAGATGTATCGAGAAAACTTGCGACTATCTCGCCTTCGGCTTTCACCAATTGTTCGGCAACTGTCGATTTGGAAAGGCCGAGTTTATCGGCTAAATCTCTGATTGAAGTTCGTTTCGGAACTTCATACCATCCACTTTCATGGGCTAATCGGACCACGCGGTGTTGTTGCAGAGTTGGGCCTTTCTGAACTAGGCCTTCCGAACTCTTTGCGGAAGTAACCCGATCAACCGATATCTTCCTTCTGATATCTGATAAGAAGCGAACCATTGATTCATGCCGACCTGCAATTTGTAATACCAAACCATTGGCGGTGAAGTTCGAGCCTGCCAGAATAGCTAAATCGCTACCGTGAAAGTAGTGTCCGATATAATCTGATGAAAATTCCAATACAACAAGATGGTGAGTTAGTATGTCTGATTGCCATTCTTCTAGAATCTGGATAATTTGGATACCATCGACGTAAGTTCCCTGGCTCGGGCAATTTCCATCTATGGTAATACATTCAACCATGATTCGTAGATTACCATCTACAATTCCAAGCATTGAACGGAAGTCCCAAGAAATACACTGCAAGGCAGCTTGAGCTCTAGAATCGTCCTCTATTGCAACGAATGAGCACTCTAGTCTGACGGCCCTCATATGGTTGCCTCGCAACCTTCAGTTCCCCCATTGAGTTTTCAAGTTGCTCCAGGCATGATGGTGAGGAGAGGGTGGCGGATTGCCACCCAATCCCCAAGTCAAAACAAATCACTCCTCAGACTGTTTTCTGACTGCTTCCTCTGAGGCGACTATGGCTCTAGCGACCTCGGGAGAATAACCTGTTTCTACTAACTTATGATAATGGCTATCGTCCTTTTCATCTACTTTATTTGGAATCTGAATCTTCTCGGCTTTCACTGCCCAAAGTGCATCTTCATTCTGCATAGAATCGATTACCTCTGCGGTGTCTTCTCTGAGATCTTTGCGGCCTCGAGTTTCAACGCGTTGTTGTAACACTGCGCCGAGTAGAACGACTAAGATTAATCCAGAAAAGGCCATCATTATCAGAGGTGAGTCGCCTATTGTCTGAAGGATACCTCGAGGAAGAGATTTATCTTCCGAGATATCCTGACATCCATCGCCATCAATATCAGTTTCCTTTGTTGATTTCCAGGCGATTATTCCTTGTGGGCATTGATCCTTTGTGTCAACAATTCCATCGTTATCGTCGTCTAAATCATATTCGTCCATACAGCCATCGCCATCATGGTCTATTGTCAAGCGAGTGCTCATTGGGCAAGCATCGTCGACGTCTAGGATTCCATCGCCATCGTCATCAAGATCTTCCGTGGCATCAGCACAACCATCGCGATCGCGATCCGAATTGAGTGAGGACACCCATCCCGGACGTGGGTTTGATTCACAATTATCCTGTGAGGATTCAATTCCATCATTGTCTAAATCGGTATCCTCCCCCCGGTCGTCACAACCATCCATATCTGCATCTAACAGATGTGGAGATGAACTTCGAATACAGGAGTCGTCTTCGTCTAGATAACCATCTCCGTCGTCATCATCATCTTCCTCCGTATCATGACAGCCATCTCTATCCCAATCATTTAGCGGAGTTGATGTCCATCCAAATTTACCAGATAGGCATAAATCTTGAACATCGATGATTCCATCATCATCAACATCACTATCTTCGTAGATATCATTACACCCATCGCCATCTTGGTCACTAATCTCATTTGAATCCCAATCTAACATCCCAGTCGGACATGTATCTTCACGGTCCAATACGCCATCATTATCGTCATCTAGGTCTTCTTGATGATCGTGACAGCCGTCTGAATCATGATCGAAAGCTAATCCTGTCCAACCAATCACTCCTGTTGGACAGTTGTCATCAACATCGAGATATGGGTCGTTGTCATCGTTATCGTCTTCATCCATATCTCTACAACCATCACCATCATGATCGGTTGAGAAAGTATTCCAGTATTGTGCACCCGCTGGACAAAGATCTTCGTGATTTGGAATTAAATCTCCATCGATGTCAGTATCTTCTAAAATATCGTCACAGCCATCCATATCAGCATCAATTCTGTCAACATTCATTGCACCGGTTGGACATTCATCGAGTGTGTCTTGAACACCATCGTTGTCATCATCCAGGTCTTCAGTTTGATCTCGGCAACCATCTTCATCGTAATCGTTGAAAGAGGATGATTGCCAACCCGAGTCTCCGAACTGGCATTGGTCGTTCTCATCTAAAATTCCATCTTGGTCATCGTCATTCCAGTCATTTTGATTGACTAAGTTAATTGTGACTATTTGCTCTGCAGTAGCAAATTGATCAGAGGTCGACTGAATCTTTACTACTACATCGAATAACTGATCTTCGTTAACAACCCGAATATCTGGCGACCGGATTAGTAGATTGACCTCTTCTGAAGTACCTTCTGCAATAGAGATTGTAGATTGATAATTTTCGCCAAAGCCAGCTCTAATCTCCCAATTTTCCAGTACCCCCTCAGCACCTATTGTTACAATATCGACTTCACCTGGAATTTCAATCCCTCGAAGGTTCATTGCGACCTCAATAAATTGATCTGGCTGAATAGAAATAAAGCCAGTTTCTGTAGGCTCGAGATTTAGTGACATATCGTACAAATCTTCGCTCCACATACAAACATCCCACTTGTTATCTGCAAATCTTTCATCAGTGCAATCCTTTGCTGTCCAAACGATTGTGTGTTCAGGCCAAGCAAACCTAACAATCGGTTGAGCGCTTGCATCAAATTCACTTCCAAAGATACCCATTAAGTTCTGAGTACTACTTGTAATTGTACGTGTATTTACAACGTTGTATGCCTGAGTAAGATAACGATTCAATGGCATTTCTTCAAAGCCGTTCATCACTGGAGATTGGATTCTAGTCCAGCGAAGCTCAACCACATCAGAATCCATATTTGCACCTGTTTCAAACCAACTAATGTGGATCGACCCATCCCTATCGAAATCCACCCTTGGATTTGCTCCCCAAATTAGATTGGAATGAGTTACTGCAGTATTCTTGACCGTTGTAACCTCATGCATTACAAGACCTTCCGGTTCTCCATCGAGTACACCTTGTCTGTCTGGATCTAGCTGCATGTAGTGTAACTGGCTTGGGCCGCCTTTCGATGGGAATTGGCTCCTACCATCAATCCAAACAACGTGTACATTACCATCTTCATCCACGTTTACATCTGGATTAACTGCCCAGCCATGACCCTGAGATATCTGAGTGTCATTGACCAATACTAGATGGCCTACTGTGTCCCAACCTGAACCATCATCACTCCAATACCAGTCTGTATCTGGTCCAATGTCTTCCAAATATTGTCCGGTATTTTCGTCGAAGGAATGTCCCGGATCACCTACAGACCAAGTTGACCGAGGATTCGAGAGGATTGAGTAAGGGTTCAGAACTGTAAGGAAAGTATTGGTAGCACCGCTTCCTGTTGTGATGTTGAGTATTTCAGAAACCATATTGTTCATTTCTTCAGTGTATGAAGCAATTGGAAGTTGCACATTATCTATCCAGGCGGAGTCGTTTCCATGCGATACTGTGTGGTCCTTGACGTACTTCCAAGTGTATGTGTGATACCCCGGAGATACTAATGCAGTATAGGTTCCGTTACTTTCCCCTGACCAAGCAGCTGTAAACGAATTTCTTGAACAACTTGGGTTGTCTACACAGAATAAAAGGTAGTCATAATTCGCCTCACTGGAGACTGAGAAATTGAACGAGAGAGTGCCTGATGCCATGGCTCCAGCATATTCCAAAGTTGAGTGTTCACTGTGGGTAAGATTACCTGATTGAGCAGTGTAATTTCCATCAATAATTCGATCACTCTGAGCGAACCACCAGTAGTTGCTTGGTCCGACTTGAGTCCATCCATTGGCGATGTAACCAACTTCGAAGTCTCCGTGGAATTCAGTTAATTCTTCAGTAGGATAGTAGAATAGTTCTCCACCTGCACTGGTGTTTCGTACAGATGTACCATCACAAGTACGGATATGAATACCAATATTGTTGACGTCTGGACAATGAGCCAAATTCATCATATGGTGACGGACACTTGCATCTTCATTCGTGTTAGTGTTTGCACCGTAAGTGGTTGTGCCAGCAACAGGCACTGGGGTTACACCCGCTTGCAAGCAAGCATCATGGGCCTCATTGATGCTCTGATAATCTTCAGCATCAAGTGCAGGAGACCCGCCGAATGGGCCCTCGTCTGATACTGGAATTACAAGTTTAGTCGCATTTGGATTCCACACATGGTCTGCAAGAGTAGGCGGATTTCCTGGCATTGAACCAGTGGGGTCTCGCCAAGATTCGCAGGCCCAAGTGGTACCTGGACCCCACATCTCAGAATTGTAGCCCCAATCAGATGGAATTGACAATGCAGATCCATTGTATATGACTTCAGTTAGTGGCCTTATTCCACCAGTTGTATCTGAGGTGTTCTGTCCAAGATAGGTTGCTCTAGGGCCATCCGAACCATCGTTTCCTGTTGTGATTGCATTAGCACAATTTGTATGTTGATTTGCATTGTGCATATTTCCACTAAGAGTGTATAGAGTCTCTAAGACAGTAATATTCGCAGCCTCAAGCATTGGCTTGATTCCAGCGAAGTTTTCACCTGTTGTCAGTAAACCACCATAGAAAACAGCACACATATCTGCCCATTCTGTGGTCATCGAGCCAGAGGAATCGATCAGACCGACATACTCCACAATTGAGCCTCGAGTGTCTTCCCAAACAATCACGACTGTGTTGTTTGTTCCTACACTTACAGCTGGATTTCCTTTGTGGCCTAATGCAGGAGTAACCATTGTCGAATTAATCAGGACTTGGAAGCCATTGTTTACATCATTGGCTAGCATACAGTAGTAAATTAGAGGGCTTCCAAAATACAATCCCTGTGGGTCGTATGTATCCACCCATACTATGTGGGCCGCATCATAGGAATCGATTGCAATATCAGGAGAGTTACGTGTTCCTGCACCGTCAGCAACCGTGTAAGAAGCGGTTGTCATATTTTGGATATCTCCGGCGGAGCCATCTTGGTCATCTTCTGAGGGATCTAACAAGGTGTAGAGAATCTCTGAGTCTGTGATTTCCCAAACAATGTGTGCCCTACCTTGGGAATCGACTACCATAGATGGACTGGATAGTGAAGTTGCGTTTGACCCGCCAACCTGGGTTGTAGAAATTAAAATCGTGTCAACTCCGACTGAAATCTGAATTAATGCATATCGTAGGAGTGGTGTACTTGAGTTTTCAATCCAAACTAAATGAATCCTATTTGAGTCATCTATTACCCCCATGACATCAATAGGATTGTTAGCATTCAAATTGCTCAGTAAAGTCTGAGCCGTTCCGTCACCAATGGTTCCGTTAGCGGTTGGGAATCGAGTCGGCTCTTCGGCCAGATCTTGCGACTCCGCGGATAGACTTAGCAAACTAGGTGCTGCGAGAGCAGTTAGCATTAGCAAAGCAAGTATGCCAGCAAGTTTTGCTTTCTCGGTTTCTATTCTGTTTAATTCGGCGCTCAGAGTGGGGGTTTGGCTTCCGACCATAAGATTCGAGAGTCTTGTAAGCACATAGAGTGGAAGCCGGACATGTCCGAAATGGCGCCATATTATGTTGATTTTCGTGTCAATCATTGGTTTTGTGATGTACGCTTGCGTCGGATAAAATCAGAATAATTTCCAGGCCAGATCCACATGCTTCCATCGGCTGGTAATTCCCAAATTGTATCACAGATTCTATCCAAGAAAAATCGGTCGTGGCTTACGGTAATTATGCTTCCATCGTATTCAACTAAGGCCTCTTCAAGAGCCTCCTTAGCATCGGTGTCCAAGTGATTGGTAGGTTCGTCTAAAAGGAGGAGATTGTTGTCTTCTAGAAGAAGTTTCAACATGGCTATCCGAGCCCTTTCTCCACCACTTAATTTTGCAAGTTTAGTTTCAACCATATCACTAGTGAATTGGAATCGACCAAGTAACGCACGAATATCTCCATAATCCATCCTCGGCTTTAGGGCCCTGACTTGCTCGACTGGCGTCAATTCGAAATTCAATGATCTGTGATCTTGGTGGAAGTATCCAATCTGTACACCAGGACGGACATCAATACTGCCCGAATCGAGTTTGAGTTCTCCCTGAATAAGACGGAGTAGAGTTGTTTTTCCTGCTCCGTTTGGACCGACAATACCAATTTTTTGACCCCTTGAAACTGCCACTTCAAGTCCATTGATAATTGGTCGATTTAATCCTTCAAATGTTAGTGTTGCATTATGAAAATCAAGTACTTCAAGGCTGCTCTTTTCAGTTGACTCTAATCTGAAATTAAGCCCTCTTCGCTTGCGAGGCTTGAGAGATTTCAGCCAGCGTAATTCACCTTGTGCCCTAGACAATAGAAATCGCTTCTGTGAGATCGATTTGTCATACTTATTCGCGCGCTTCATAGATTGAAGGGCACCTGTAAGTCGCTTGACCTCGGCTTCAGTCTTCTTGATTCGGTCTGCAAGTGTCTGAAGAAAGAGTTCTTTTTGTTGTAAAAATGAAGTATAATTCCCATGGTAACCTTTTGCCCGAGTGTCTTGTATCTCGACTATTGCATTACAAACTCGGTCGAGGAAATATCGATCGTGACTAACAATCAATAACGCTCCCTCAAAATTCAACAAGAAGTCCTCGAGCCAATCCAAGGTTGCTAAATCTAAATGATTGGTTGGCTCGTCAAGGAAGAAAACATCAATCTCTGACAGACCAACCAATTGTCTTGCAAGTGCTACCTTAGCCCTCTCTCCACCTGACAAGTCGGCAAGAGGCATATCCAGCGGATGATGAGAAAGGTCTAGGGCTCGAATGATTTCTTGGGCATGGCTTGCAACATTTGTTCCGCCACTTCGAGCCATCATAGACTGGAGTTCCTGATAGCGATCGATGTCTGGCTGCCAATCTCCTTCGTAGAATGATGGCTCGGCCATTTTTGCTTCAAGTGCTGTAATTTCTTCTTCCAATTCCTGAAATTGTCGGCCTTTTCGATTCAGTTCTTGTTCAAGTGTTGCTCCCTCATCTATATCTCTAATTTGAGTTAAGAAAGCGAGTCGAAGGCCGGGTGAAAAGACAATGTCTCCTATATCCTGATCTTGATTAGAAATAGTTCGCAGCAAGGTGGTTTTTCCGGCGCCATTATGGCCGACTACGCCTACACGGTCGCCCTCATCAATTCTCAGATTGACACTGTCAAGGACTTTGACCGGACCAAAGGCGCGATGCACGTCCTCTATGCGGATTAGCTCACGCGCCATGACTCAGCGGTCGTCAAGGTATTTCTCAACCAATCGGTTCTCCGCTGCTCTCAGATGATTAGAAACGCTGGACTTTGACATACCGAGACGTTTTGATAATTCTCGTAAAGAAGTGTTTTTTGGATTTTGATAGAATCCTAAATCATGGGCGGCCTGCAAGGTTTTCTCAATATCAGATTCTAGCAAACTTTGTTGCACTACAACCTGGTTTAGAGATGTAGTGACTTTACTTACCGGTAAAACTTGCCTTATACGTTCCAATAACTGACTGAGTTCACCACCCCTACCAATCAATTGAACAACCATTCCATTAGAGGATAGATTGGTACCATATGCAGGGATAATTGCTCCTTCTATTATTCCTTTGAAAAGTTCTGATTCTGTCAGGCGGCAAACGAGTAATCGATGATTCAAGGCAGCATTATTCCATTGATCGAGAATTTCTTCTACCTGATATCCCCCCAATTCAATTCCCACAGGAGGGGCCGGAATATTACGTGAAATTGTCTCGACCATAAGACAAAGTCCGGATTCCGAAGGCACCATTCCACGAAACTCAATCGCAAGGTATTGGTTTAGATCTGCGAATGTAGGAGTGGAGAATATCTCCTCGGATTTTATGCTAAAACGCAAAGTCCCCAACCCTATTCACCCCCTGTTTAACAGAGGATGAAAGGGAGGAGTGGAAGTAAATGTAACTCCGTCAGTTATTCAACTCATCATCTGCTAAAATGTTAGCAACTTCACTTGAGTATCCTTGATTCAGATATTTTTGAACCAATTCTTGCCTTCCTACTTGGGAAGGAGTCATCTTTGGAATCGGCATCTCAACCTGACCTACAGCAATTGTTCCAAATTCCTCATGTCCGGTTACAGAATCTGAATAATCGATAGTTTGTTGCACTAGCATTCTGCGCTCTTTGGCAGAGCGAAGAGAGCTTCCTGTAGCACCTATTACCAATGCACACAGAACTCCAACTACGGCCATCCATACGGTTACTGGACTGTTCATGTAATACTGAACGCGGCCAGACAACGTGGAGGTATCGCTATCATCCTCTGAATCACAGATACCGTCTCCGTCTCCATCTGGAGGTACTGAGCTTGCGTCTAGATGATTGCTTCCACAGATATACTCGTCACTATCCGACCAGCCATCGCCATCATCGTCAGCGTCAGCATTGTCACCAACACCGTCTCCATCTGTGTCTACCCATTCACTAGGGTCTAGAGGAGCCCAATCATAGATATCCAATACACCATCGCCGTCATCGTCATCATCCTCAACAAGACTGGTTGTTACATTGCCAACCAATGTATCAGGCATGCCATCTCCATCGGTATCTACCGAGGCTGCAGCATCGAGAGGGAATGCGTCATTGTCGTCTAGAACGCCATCATTATCATCATCTAAATCGGCATTATCTCCAATTCCATCGCCATCAGCATCAGCCCATTCAGTACCATTCATTGGGAACAAGTCGTATTCATCAGGGACTTGATCTCCATCATCATCAGAGTCATAGTTGTCTCCAAGACCATCACCATCAAAGTCACTCCATTCAGTAGGGTCTTGTGGGAATGTATCATTTGCGTCAAGATAACCATCATTATCGTCATCTAAGTCTTCGGTTAGTGTGGTGTTACAATTCAGATATATCCAATCTGGCTCTCCATCTTGATCTGTGTCAACTGCTGCACAAGGGTCGAATGGGAACGCATCGCCTGTGTCAATATAGCTATCATTATCGTCGTCATAATCTAACAAATCGCAAACCCCATCTGCATCATTATCATCAGGTACAGAACTTGCATTCAATGGGTCGGAAGTTCCACAGATGCTTTCGGTAGTATCCAGCCAACCATCGTTATCGTCATCAGGATCTGCATTGTTACCGACACCATCTGAATCAGTATCGTAACACTCTGAAGCATCCAGTGGGAAGGCATCATCAACATCCAGACATGGGTCTCCATCATCGTTCAAATCAGCGTTATTTCCTTGACCATCCATGTCAGTGTCTAACCATTCTGTTGCATCGAGAGGGAATGCATCATCGGTATCGTTCCAGCCATCATTATCATCATCCCAATCTGCAATCAAACCTGTGGTCGAAGTACCATTGAGGAAGTCGGGATAACCGTCACCATCAGTATCAACTGTGGCTGAAGCATCTAGAGGGAATGGGTCTTCTGAATCGGACAAATTATCTCCATCATCATCTCCATCTGCATTATTTCCAATTCCATCTCCATCAGTATCATCACATTCGGTTGGATCTAACGGTAAATCATCTGTTAAGTCCATACAGCCATCATTATCGTCATCCGGATCGGCATTATTTCCGATTCCATCTTGGTCACTATCTAGCCATTCAGTTCCATCAAGTGGGAATGCGTCGTCGGTGTCAAGAACAAGATCGCCATCATCATCTAAGTCCATGATATCACAAATCATGTCCCCATCTGTATCGACTGGTACGCTATTGATATCCGTCCAATCAGTTCCACAATAGCTCTCGTTTGCATTTGTCCATCCGTCATTGTCCAAATCTAATTCAAGAGCGTCACAAATACCATCGCCATCAATATCTCCAGGAATTGATGACCAATCCAATGGATCTGTTAGACAAGCTACTTCGTCAGAATCTGACCAATTGTCGTTGTCATCATCAGTGTCTGCGTTGTCTCCCAATCCATCACCATCATTATCCGAGGTTTCGTTAGGGTCGTTAGGGAAGATGTCACTATTGTCCCCAACACTGTCTGAGTCACTATCATCCCACTCTGTAGGGTCATTAGGGAATACATCCAGAGGATCGCATACCAAATCGCCGTCAGAATCCTGAGGGACACTGACATTTGACAGCGGATTTGTGCCACAGGCAGTCTCATCTGAATCGCTCCATTGATCATTGTCGTCGTCCAGATCTTCGATTAGAGTGTAAGATACCTGATGTAGTATGGTGATTTCGGATTGACTTAGGGCTCGGTTGTATATTCTAACTTCATCAATAGATGCGTCTAAGAAACTGAGGACTCCGCCGCCTCCGGATCTAGTTCCAACATATACAGGTTCATTCGAGCTTAGGAGGCCACTGTTTACCGATGTAGATGATGCTTCGAGCTGGCCATTAAGATATATCTTGGCAGTTGTTCCATCGAAAGTAGCAACTACATGATTCCATGATAAATCTAGTGAAGTTGTGGTTAAGACCTCAGTAAATGTCCAGGGTTGGCCGGTTTCATGGAAATAAAATCTCAAGTAAGTTCCATTATCACTTGCACCGGGATATAGGTCGATACACCAGACTTGTTCATTGATGGCGGCGCCACTTGGTCCGGAGGCCGTCCCTCTACATACAAGACCTGATGAATACATATTGTATGGACCATCGCCTAAGAATAGATATCCTAACTTGAGCCATGCGCTAATGGTGATATTGGTAACATTGAATGCATCATCGGCATCAATCTCAATATAATCACCGGCTCCATCAAATTGGATCGCAGTTCCAGCGTGCCCATCCACTCCGTAGGATGGATCTCCATGGGTGGAAGAGGTGTGTGCTTCGTTTGATGAGTCCGCCGGATTTCCTGAGGTGTCATCAAAGTCCCAATATCCAATCAATCCATTAGTAGGGATAGAGGTTAAATCTGGTACGGACATTGAGTCTGGCATGCCATCTCCATCAGTATCCGTGGTTGCTGCAGCATCAAGTGGGAATGAATCCATATCGTCACTTACACCATCACCATCATCATCGGAATCAAGATAATTACATTGAGAATCTCCATCTGTGTCTATCGGAGTATCTGTTCCGTTCAGTGGATCTGTATTACACGCTACCTCATCGGTATCTGACCACAAGTCGTTATCATCGTCCGTATCCGCATTATCTCCTATACCGTCGCTGTCTACATCTGACCATTCACTAGCATCTAGAGGGAATGCATCTAGCCCATCCAAATAGCCGTCTCCATCAGTATCTGGATTGGTTGAATTGGTACCTATAGTGGCTTCATCAGTATCATTGAGGAAGTCGTTGTCGTCATCTAAATCCTCAGTCGCATCTCGACAACCATCGCCGTCGAAATCACTTGTTGAATTAGATACCCAACCACTCTCTCCTTCCATACAATCGTCTTCATTATTGAATATGCCATCATAATCTAGATCTCGATCATTGGTTTTGAGTGAAATTCCTATTGGAAGTGAAACATACGAAGGGCCTAGCCCTAACCCGGTTGTTCCATTTCCATGTACCCCATAACCGGCATAACCCCAACAAATTAACGCTCCATTACTCAACAAAACACAGGTTCGATATTCCCATGTTCCTAATGCTACTGCAGTTAGAGATTCAGGGAGTAAAGGTTGAGCTGGTGTTCTCCTGTGATTATCATAACAACCATTCGTTGTATCATAATTGTCACAATTATATTCTGTGTTGAGTTGATTTTCATTATCATCTCCCCAACAATATAAAGAGGAGTCATCAAGAATGGCACAAGCGTGCTGCGTCCCTGTTGAAAGGCTAACAACTGCTCTAGAAGAGGGTAAAGAAGTTTCATATGGAGTATAGAAATCACCCCAAGCTATACTTTCTACACCCAATTGTTGTTGGTTATTATGACCCCAACACCATGCTCTATCTTGAGTACTAATTCCGCAGGTATACAAACTACCCGCACTTACAGAATTGAATTGTATTGCCGAATCAATATAAGTAGGTGAATTTCGATAACTGAAGGTGCTGTCGCTAGCGAGTTGCCCGTTAACATTATCACCCCAACAAACAACTGATTTATTGTCGAGGACAGCACAAGTATGAGAGTCCCCCGAGGAGATAGAAATCGCTGTACGACTCGCTGGAATTAATGTCTTAACAGGAATATTCTGCCAGGATTGGAATGTTTGTGTAATATTTCCAACGCCTAACTGGCCTTGGTCATTAGCACCCCAACACCAAACAGAACCATCGTCGAGTATTGCACATGTAGAAAATGCTCCTGTAGTTACTGCTGTAGCTGTTCTTGAAGTTGGCAAATTTACTTGGGATGGTGTAGATTTTCCGAATTGGCCATTACACCCATAAGCATACGTTGCCACTGAACAAGTTGTTCCATCTCCGAGTTGTCCAAATTCATTGTTACCCCAACAAAACAAAGCCCCATCAGTTGTAATCATGCAAATATGCTGTGATTCAGAACCTGATGAAAGCGAACGAGGAGTATGGCCAGAGGGCATTGTGATGTTTGATGGTAACGAATTACTAGATGCGCTAGTACCATCTCCTTGCTGACCTTGATACCCTGCGCCCCAACATTGGACACTAAAGTCAGACAAAATTACACAAGATGTTTTTTCGCTGCCACCTATACTAGCATTATCAAGAGGTTGACCAGATTGGAAACCATCTCCGATTGACATTGTAACAAAACCAGTAGGGTCTTCAGGAAAATCATCATCAACATCTAAAACTCCATCACCATCATCATCGTCATCGAATGCGGCACACTGTCCATCGCCATCGATATCAATTGGCAAGCTTGTAGCATCTAATGGATTTGTACCACAATTAATTTCGATTGTGTCTGTATAACCATCATTATCATCATCTAAATCCTCTGTTGAATCGTCACAACCATCAGAATCAGAATCATTTGACGAAGAAGACATCCAACCAGTAATGGCGGATATCGCACAATTGTCATCAATATTCAATATACCATCTGTGTCCCAATCTCTATCTCCTGGAGCGACTAGATAATTCTGCAAAGAAACCAAATGGCCTATTCCATTGTATGAAAGATAAGTTGCATCATGTGGATAAGATATAGGATGGTTCTGTCCCCAACAATATACTTCACCTGTATCTAGTATTGCGCATTGAGAAAATTGCGATTTAGGAACGATTCCAATGGCATTTCTACCTGTTGGAAGTATAACAGGATCATAGAAAACCGGTTTCCAATCATTGCCATTGCAATTATTTGCATAAGTCCCATTCTCACAAGTAGTGCCATCACCAACCGATCCGTAATAATTGAAGCCCAAACAGTAAACAGATCCGTTATCCATCAAAGCACATGTTGTATCTAGTGTTAGACTTAATTGTGTTATTGAGTGATTTGTTGGGTTGTACACTTGAACGGGTAATCCATTGGAAGGAGGATAGGTCCCATAATCAATACCATCACCAAGAAGAAAACCTTCTTCCTGACCTGCAGAAGATACACCGTAGGCACCAGAATCAAAACCTGCACCCCAACAATATGCTTCACCGTCTTCGTGAACTGAACATACTCTTGCATTATAATTGTTTGAATATGGCATTGAATAAAGAGCAATAACCCTACTTGCACTCGAAGGGAATTGAACTGTTGGTGAAAATCTAACAACATTTCCGTTAATGCAATCAGTTTGATCTACACATCGTTCATTTTGACTTCCTGTGCCTGTGGCAGTCCCTGCTCCAACACAATAGACTTTCGAATTAGTTGTCAATATGCAAGTTTGCCCATAGTAGTAGTCCCATAGTCCGCCGCCTGTGACGACAACCTGCTTGATTTCACCATCTACTTTTGAGATATCTGCGAGTTGTGCATTTGGATTTTCATCCACACCAGCAAAAGCTGTGGTTCCTGTCCCTAATTGGCCACGTACATTATAGCCCTGACAACGAATATTGCCACTTTCATATAAGGCACAACTATGTTCACTGCCTCTAGCAAATGCTATGACAAGATCGCCTGAAATATTGAAAACAGAGTTCGTTGGGTAACCTTCAGTTGTGATGTCTAATGATCGAAGTGCTGGATTCGAATCTGGGTCTGAAAGGTAAGCGGATTCACCAATCGTCGCCACTCTCCTTGTTTCAAGCTCGATGAAGTTACCCCTGTTTATTGTCACATTTTCATAGCGAACTCCTGGAATTCCTATATCTGAATCGTTCCAATATCGCCAAGAATTTGGATTCAATGGGAAAGCATCGGACACATCGTTTACTCCGTCGCCATCATCGTCATCATCCTCATCCGAGTCCCGGCAGCCGTCTTTGTCTACATCGTTCGAGGATGTGGATGTCCATCCCGATACCCCATTGGGGCAATTATCGAACATATCCTCGACTCCGTCACCGTCGTCGTCTAAGTTACTCATCTTCAGATGGTGGTTGCCAGAGATGGTAGTTGGAAAG
Source organism: Methanobacteriota archaeon (assembly GCA_002708385.1). Taxonomy (GTDB): domain Archaea; phylum Thermoplasmatota; class Poseidoniia; order Poseidoniales; family Thalassarchaeaceae; genus MGIIb-O1. The sequence goes on from PANM01000018.1 coordinate 26,358, forward strand.
GGAATGTATTGAGTATTGTTACCAATCCCAACGCGCCCGTCGTTGTTGTAGCCATAGCATTCGAGGGTCGAGTCGTTCATAGACCTGCAACCGGATTCAGCTCCTAGGGTTATTGAGGACACTGTCTTGCCAGTTGTCTGTGTCTGGTTAACCGCGCTGTAGTAACTGTATATCCAGCCACTAGGCTGAACTCCCATGACGTAGTTATTGTTGTAGCCCCAACAGGACACCTCTTCCAAGGTCGTCATCACACAAATACCCCTGTTATAGTTGGTCAGGGCCACCTGCTTGACGATACCAGATGGGCCTTGTTCCCATCCACTCGGAGCAGATAATACCATCTCCTCTGGAGTGGAATACTTAGTCGCACTACCACTGATGACATGATTACCATAGCCCCAACAATATAGCCTGTAAGACTTCATCACTGCGCATGTAAGGTCAGAACTTGCTGCAATTTGAATTGGTATTTGATTGACGGGTAAATCGACCTTTGTTGGAGTGTTCTTCCCCCCCACTCCGTTACAATTATTTGTCCATATGCCCGTTTCACAACGTGTACCATCGCCAAGCTGGCCATAGGTATTCTGACCCCAGCAATACATCGAATCGTTAGTCAAGATAGCGCATGTATGATATTCTCCAGCAACTATCTGCTTTGCCTCCGCCCCGGAAGGTAGGGAAACTGCCCCAACAGGGCTGTTTTGAGGGCTGGTTAACCCATTCCCCATCTGACCGTAATTTGCGAACCCCCAGCAATATACCGAGCCGTTGTCTATGTTTTGGCCGTTGTCTTGGAGTATCGCACATACGTGATCTTTGCCTGAAGCAATGGAAGTGGCGATTCCGGGTAATGGGATTGCATCAACGGGATTTTCCCTGTCATTGTTACTGCCGGCACCATTGTTTACTCCGTGGCTTCCCGTTCCCCAGCATACAACTCCTCCATCGCTCATTCTCGCGCATGAGTGCGCCTGGCCAAGAGCAATCTCGACCGGCGTTGCACTTGTTGACCAAACTTGGCTTCCGTCGGGAAACTCTCCTGAATACGCATTGAAAAGGACCTGTGTGGGAGTGTTGGAATTGGTCGTAGTCCCTGTGCCTAACTGCCCCTCCCCGTTATTGCCCCAACAGTAGATGGTATTATTCTCCATGATAGCACAAGAGTGGAAGTCGCCTACCGAATATGTGCTTTCCACTCCAACCATACCTTCTGCAGTCCCCCAAATCCCAGTAGAAGTGTGAGTCTCAAGTTTGTCTTGACGTTCGTCCAACTCATCTTGTGCTGTAAGTCCTGCAAATCCAGACATATCCATGATAATAATCAGGGCTGTTAGAGTGAATGAGCGAATGATTTCAGTTCGGTTTAGGTGGCTGGTGACGGCTGGCATCAATTTTGCAAGTCACCATCAGAGTATAGGATGTGTGTTGGACATGTCCAATTTGATTACTGGCGTTTTAAGTCAGATTGCATTGCATTGATTCGGTTTTGGTCTATTCTTTCCCATTCGAAGTGCCCTTCATCTGTTGGCGGTCTTCCGAAGTGTCCGCCTGCGGAGGTTACCGAGTATAGCGGTCTTCGTAAATTGAGTTCTCTAGAAATTGCAGCCGGTCTGAAATCGAAAACTCGTGAAACTCTCTCGGTTAGTTCCTCTTCACTAATTGTACCTGTTCCGAATGTCTCAACTCGTAGGCTTACTGGCGCGGCTACTCCGATAACATAGGCTACTTGGATTTCACAACGAGTCGCTAAACCTGCCGCTACCACATGCTTTGCTGCCCATCTACTGTAGTATGTTGCAGAACGGTCAACCTTTGTCGAGTCCTTACCAGAAAATGCACCTCCCCCGTGTCTTGCCATTCCGCCATAAGTGTCTACGACGATTTTGCGACCTGTGATTCCTGCATCTGCATATGGACCTCCTGGATCCGCAAATCGGCCTGTTCCATTGACATGCAGAATGTAGCCTTGTTTCAGCCAATAATCAGGAATTGCGTGCTCTACCACTTCCTTTTTGATTATTTCACGAATGTAAGATTGTTCTGCCTCAATGTCTCCATCGAAGCGGTCTTTCAGAGCATCATCGTGCTGGACTGCGACAACTACTGTGTGAACTCTCAGTGGATTTCCTTCGTCATCATACTCGACAGTTACCTGACTCTTGCCGTCTGGGCGAATCCATTCAATTTCGCCACTGGCAACAATCATGTCCAGACGGCGACAAATTCGCTGTGATAATGCGGCCGGAAGAGGAAAGAATCTGCCACTAAGTTCCTCTTCCGCTTCGGTCTCTGTACAGGCGTATCCAAACATCATTCCTTGATCGCCTGCACCAACATCATCCAATGAATCTCCATCAACTCCTTGAGCGATATTTGCNGATTGAGTTGTGATATTGACATCGACTAAACATAGTTCTTGACTGCTTGCATCCATGCCAATTGCATGGTTATCATAGCCGATACGTACAGCGGTTTCTCGTGCTATGGCTTCGTAGTCGGGAGCGTCTCCATCAAGGGTCACTTCGCCTGCTAGTACTATCAGTGCGTGTTCGGGCATTCCTTTGACCAAAGTCTCCACTGCGATTCGAGCACCGGAATCAATTCTCAGACAGGCATCGACTATGGAATCAGATATTGCATCGCACAATTTGTCGGGGTGTCCTGCCGAAACAGATTCGGAGGTGAACAATGCAACCATGTCTATCCGGCCATCCTTCCATATATGGGTTTTCGGCGAACTGAATATCTAACAAAAAGGTGTGTATTTCGGATGAAATTTGAGGTCAAAATCGCCGTAGCATTGAGAAAGGAGGCCTTTTCGCATCGCCGATGACATCTACAGAGGCCGACATTGAGGCGGTTGTCGAGGCTGATGAGAAAGGCACTAGGTTGTACCCAGAACAAGTTGTTGACGGACTACCAACAATTTACTCCTTCCAATCTTGTCCGTTCTGCTTCAAAATTCGAGCTCTATTGGGTAGCCGTGGCATTGCTTACGCTGATGTTGAAGTTGAACCTATGAAGAAGGCTGAACTAAAATGGGGAGACTGGAATCAGGTTCCTGTCTACGTAGATGTTGATGGAAACGCAATGGATGAGTCAAACGACATCCTTCACTATATCGATTCCAATAATGGAAATCTATTCCCACGTGCAGGACATGATCCTGAACAAGATCGTTGGATGGAGTTCAGCAACAAAGTACTCGGCAAATCCATTGTTGCTGTAATCTACCGGACTTTTGGAAGTTCATTCCGTGCTTTGGAATACGTCAATGGTATCGAGAACTTCTCAAGAAAAGACAAACTTGTCAACAAGTATCTAGGTGGATTTGTGATGAAAATGGTTGGACGTTCTCGCGCAAAAATGTTTGATCAGCCGCCTAGAGAGAACCTCAAAATCCAACTAGATACAATGAGTAACGGATTCAATGGAAATTTCTTCGGTGGAGAAAATCCGAATGGTGCAGATTTTGCAAATTATGGTATCTTGCGCTCGATGCAAGGATTGGAAGGATTCGATATTCTAGAGGCTCATCCAGAAGCCTTCGGTTGGTATAATCGAATGCAATTAGTATCTGGAGTTTGAATTTCTCCGACCGCAGCAGCGATAGATGATTGTGTGCTGCGGATAGCATGGTTGAGGTCGAGACCGAGGTGGCTTGGGTAGGGGATATGGCCAAGGCTGAAGTCCTACTATCTGCCATTGAAGGTCATGATTTTGCCGATATTGAGTTAGTCACTGAATGTGATGGCAGCCAAGTGGGAATTCGAATTATTGTGAAAGGTGACGATTTGAGAAAAGTTAGGTCACAGGTCGACACTTTACTTGCAGCTCTTTCAGTTGCTGAATCGAACTTTGATGAGTAAAACTCGAATCTCACATTTATCTCAAGTAGGTAGAATAACTCCAACTTGGATTAAGGCAAAAAACGCTACAATTAGCATTATTGCGCAGAAAAAGCCAGTAAACAATCCCTTAGCAAGAGATTTTCTTCCACTAACAAAACTTACAATGATTCCTAAGATTAGGAGAAGAATGCTACCACAGAAAACCGTGGAGAGCGTTTCTGAGAGTATTCCGCCCAGTATTCCGAATGCTATCGAGGAAATCAAGATCAAAAATGGAGACGTTCCTAATCCGGTACCGATTACAAATTCAGTACGATTTTTCATTGATTGTTTATTCACAGAGGCAGAATCCTCCTCGATGTTTGGGAGGTTTGAATCGTCTTCCATTTTTCTCCCTCTAATGGTTATGTTATGCAAATCTATGCTATTCATCGAGGTTTATGATTTGTTCTGAGGCAAATGTAACAATTCGGACCATTGAAGGCTGAGCATCGACTCCATAGTATCGTGAACAGCCTACCTCATGACCGTTCATGGCTCCTTGGTAAAGCCGAGCCAACGGCGCTATTCCTCGATTCTATGGATCGTTGGATTGATGCGATGGTTGCTGACGAACACGGCGGAGGAGATAGTTCCTCGGAACCAATAGTAGGCACAATTAGGGCAAAGGCTATTGGAAAAATTTCTGGAACTTGGGTCGTAAATAGGCTCGTAGCACGTCATTTTGATGAGTGTGAAGTGACATGGAATGTCAACGAAGGTGATAATGTCAAAATTACAGATGCAGTTCTAACTATCTCTGGTCCAGCAGTTCAAGTTCTTTGTTGCGAACGAATAATGTTGAATCTACTAGGTCGAATGTCGGGTATTGCAACAAATACTGCTTCTTGGGTCTCCCGAGCTGGAAGTATGGGAATTGCTTGTACCAGAAAGACTGACTGGGGTCTACTCGATAAGTGGGCCGTGCATATTGGCGGTGGATTTACTCACAGGTTATCTCGTGCAGATGCCTTGATGATTAAGGAAAACGATTTGGCTGCTTTAGCTCCAGAAATTGATAATGAAACGGAGTCTGTAGCTGCTGCAGTATCGAAAATTGACATGGATGACGATGCTGAATTCACTGTTATTGAAGTTAGAGATTCAGATCAGGCTATAGCCGCTACAAAAGCCTGGGATTCTCTGCAAATAGAACGCAGTGGATGTGAAAAAATCGTCTTATTGCTAGACAATATGGGTCCGAAAGGTTGTGCTGATGTGCATAAAATTCTGATGAAAGAAAACCTTCGTACTTGGTGTATACTCGAAGGCTCTGGTGGGGTAATTATCGAAGATCTACAACAGTGGATTGAGTCAGGAGTTGACCTTGTCTCAACAAGTGCTCTAAATCGAGGAATTTCTCCGCTCGACCTATCAATGAAAGTAGAGGGAGGTGAGTGAATGGGAGAAATTCCAGATTCTCATCCAAGAAAAGCCTCTTTGCTTGCTAGAGCTAAATTGACTGAGGCGGCATCCCAAGGCTTACTCGCCGAATCTGCATTGATTGCTCATGGAAGAGGCGAGGCTTTCGATTACCTTCTGGGAGAGAAAACTAGCAAGTCCGCCTCACTAGCAATTCGTGAAACCGCGGCCAGACTGCTAAATGCGGAAAGACCTGTGATTTCACTAAATGGAAATACAACTGTACTTGCAGGTGAGCAGGCGGTTATGGCAGCGGCCATCATTGGATGTCCGGTTGAAGTCAACATCTACTATCGTACTCCTGAAAGGATGGAAAAATTGACTTCGACTCTCGAAGAGATTCGAAATAAAGTCTCCCGAATGACACCCCCAACAGGATGGAATGACGCTCATTGGCACGATACTGTAAATTCTGTAGAAATTCTTGGTGCAGATGCTGATGGCCGCATAGAAGGTCTCGAAGGACCTCGCGCAATCTGTAGTTCTCGTGGCATCGAGGCAGCTGATGCTGTACTCGTGCCTTTGGAAGATGGAGATCGCTGCGAGGCTTTGGTAGCACTAGGAAAACAAGTATTGGT
>PANM01000022.1 GCA_002708385.1 Methanobacteriota archaeon
CTCAGTATCAGGAGGTGTCATTTCATCAAGTCGAACTAGCATTTCTCTTTCCGCTTCAGCCGGACCAAAGATACACAGAACCGTGCCGTGCTCTCTAACCCGGCGAGTCAATTCCCTTGTGTCTATGTCTTGGATACCTGGAACTTCATGAGCAAATAGAAAATCATGTACGCTCCCTATGGCATCTCTGTGATCGGGGACTTCCATCAATTGTCTACAAACTACACCCCTTGGCCAAACTCCCGCGGATTCTGAGGTTCCTGCGTGTACCCCGTAATTTCCAAGCAAGGGCCATGTAAATGTTAGAACCTGTCCTGCGAAAGAGGGGTCGGTTAAACTCTCTTGATAACCAGCCATTCCAGTAGTGAAGACTAATTCTCCTTCAGCGATTTTAGGTGCTCCAAATAGTCGCCCACGATAGCGTGTACCATCGGCTAGTAACAATAATCCATCAGCCCCAGAAAGTGGCTCTGGAGTGTTAGAATCTACCAGAGCATCCGCTGCATCAGGGAAACTTGGCGGGTTGTTAACACCTGAAACATCAGCGCCGGGAGTGAATCCTCTGCCGGGAGGGTTCTCCGACATCAGCGATGCTGCCTGAAAGAGCCTATTAATCATTGAGAGTGATTTCACTCTTCTTCAAGGCTCATGACCTTCTTTCGATCTAGACTAGGGACTACCTTAATTTCTCCGCCTTGAAAGTGTTTAGACTCATCGATTTGACCTATTAGAGATTCGAGGAATACACCCAACGCAGCCACTTCTGAATGTGGTTGATTACCAACAGAAATGTTGTAGTTTGCTAACCTGAATACTTCACCTGGAACTTTAGTCCCTCCGACTACAATTACCATTGGGCGATTGCTTTCAATTGAGGAAAGAGATTCCCTCCAAGATTCCCCATACATGGTGAGGTGTACTATTTGACCCGGTTTACCGTCTCCTGCATCTTTGGCGAATCGACGAAGGAAAGACATTGGATTAGCTTCGTATCGACATTCAAAATCGCCTCCAAATCTCTCACTTACTGATCTCCAAGTTTCTATGGCAGATTCGTCTTCTTCTCCAGCCAGAATAACTTCATCCGCGCCAAATGCTCTAGCTGTCAAACCGAGATGGCTGGTAATGCGCTTGTCACGCTCTCTTCGGTGCCCTAATCTCAGAACTGAGACCCTTCGGTTCGAAGCAGCCATGTGATTACGCAGAAGGCCCGACTTCATCAGCCTGACCCATGTCAGATGACTCACTAAAATCCGGAATTAAGTCGACTGGCATGTTAATCATTTGCAATCTGACCCATTGAAGTAGCCAGGCGTCGATAAATAACTTCGCAGAGTAATGAATCATTATTGCCAAAGCAAGAAGTCGTAGGCTGGCGAATGTTGCGGTTTGAGTAGCTACGTCGTTTGTAAGTAGAGCAAATCCAAGCGGTTCTAGGATGTAGTATACTGCAATTACAACAAGTAAACCACCTAAATTTGACATTGAAGCATGTCCTCTTTCTCTTCCAACACTCCAAACCACGGTTGCAAAGAAGACTACTACAGGAACCATTTTTGCTAACATAGAAAAGTCAAAGTCACCCAATAATGAATCGGGTATGTCTGCGTTGTTCAGGGCTTCTGAGCCTTTTTGGACAGCTATCCACCAGAACAATCCAGACATCATCAATAATACCCCAGATAGCCAGCCACGATTTGTAATCATATCTCGAATTTCATGCCTATCTTTAGGTTGTAAACGCTGTAGAATTGATTCCATTAATTCCAGTGCATCATTGGTTGGAAGTTCTTCCTTAGCAGCGGCTGCAATACCTTGTTGAGAGGTATTTTCTACCCTATTAGAAGGCTCGTCGCCCAAAACCATTGACGGATTGCCGCTCCGTCACATCATAAAGGGTGCGTCTAATGGGAGGTCTGAAATGGCCGACTGGAGACCTATTCTAAATCGCCGAAGCGATGGTTTCCCAAGAATTATGGGGATTCTGAACATAACCCCTGACTCATTTCATGCTGATTCAAGAGTTGATTCGGTTGACGATGCTTTGTCCCGCGCCAAGCAAATGGTAGAGGATGGGGCAGATTGGCTAGATATTGGCGGCGAGTCTACAAGACCCGGGGCAGAACCTGTAGCCATAGATGAAGAAATGAATCGTGTTTTACCGGTAATTAAGGCGGTTAGAACTGCTCTTCCTGATGTTGGAATTTCAATAGATACAAGACGTGCTTCTGTTGCAAAGGCCGCGCTAGATTTCGGTGCAGATTTGGTGAATGATGTAAGTTCCTTATCCGACCCAAATATGGTAGATGTAATCATAGAAAATAAATGTCCTATTTGTATAATGCATATGCAAGGATTACCTGAAAATATGCAAAAAAACCCAAGTTACGGTGATGTGGTATCAGAAGTGCGTGAAAGACTTGACCTCACAGCTCAAAAGTTAGTCAATTTAGGATTAAATCCTGATATGATTGTTACAGATCCAGGAATAGGGTTTGGTAAATTACTTGAGCACAATCTATCATTATTGGGCGCTGGTAAAGAAATTGTCCCTAGGCAAGATATGCCATTGATGTGGGGAGTAAGTAGGAAACGAATGTTTGCTGACTTGCTCGGCCGGAGCGATAGTGAAGAGAGGTTGGCGGGAAGTTTAGGAATCGCTGCAATGGCCGCATCGAAAGGAGTCGATATCATCAGGGTACACGATGTGCGTGAGCACGCAGACCTGTATGCGGCTATGCGAGCAATCGATTGAGGTGATTTGATGGGGAAGAATATAGTCGATATCGATGATAATTTACGAATTATTGGAACCGCTCACGTCAGTACTGCATCGGTAGAATTAGTTAGAGAACAAATAGAGGAATGGAAACCAAACTTGGTTGCCGTTGAGCTCTGTGATTCTAGATTGAAATCATTGCAACAGCCTGACGATTTGGATAATGACGATCTATTGAAAATAATCAGTGAAGGGAGGTCTTCGATGATCCTGCTACAATCTGCTCTAGCAGCACAACAGAGACGGATGGGTATGGAAACAGGAGAAAAGCCCGGAGCCGAACTACTCGCGGCTATCGAAGTGGCTAAGGAGAATAGGATAGACCACGCCCTTATCGACAGAGATGTGGTTATCACCTTACGACGGGCTTGGAGAAAAATGGGCCTAAGAGAAAAATGGAGAGTTTTGAATGCACTGCTATGGGAAGACGATGATGAAGAATTTGACCTCGATGAATTAGTTGAGGATTCCGATTTATTGACAACTATGATGGAAGAAGCAAGAGAGGCTGCTCCGCGTGCTGGAGAAGTTTTGATTGATGAGCGAGACGCGTTTTTGGCTGGTAAGATCCAACAGGTCAGAGGGAAAGGAAAGGTCCTCGCTGTTGTCGGTGCAGGCCACATAAATGGAATAATTGAGCATCTTGAGAAACCGGCTCTTGAAACCACATCAAGACTAAGCGAATTGTCTTCTGAACCACCTAAACCAGTTTGGCCAAAGATTGTGATGTGGACAATTCCAATCTTCCTCTTATCTGTGGTTGGCTACCTATTTTGGAATGGAGAAACTGAAGCCTTGAAAGATACAATCTGGTATTGGACTGCGGCAAATGCAATACTAGCAGGATTAGGTGTCGCATTAGCCCGAGGGCATCCCCTCTCGATATTAGTTGGAGCATTGGCTAGCCCGATTACAAGTTTGAATCCCACTTTAGCAGCAGGTTGGTTCGCGGGATACACCCAACTGAAGATAGCCGCCCCAACTGGAGGAGATGCAACCGAGTTTCTAGCACTACAAAATTACAGTTTATTCTATCGAAATCGCGTGGGAAAGGTACTGCTTGTGACCGCGTTTGGAAACTTAGGCTCAGCCCTCGGTGCATGGCTTGCAGGCGGTGCAATCGTGGGCATGATTATTGGGTGAACGGTCAACCAACGCAGTATTGGGCATAGCCCAAAGATGTGATGACGTGGTTAATTTCGGCTTCGTTATTGATAATCGTAAGTGCATAGGATGCCATGCCTGCACTGTAGCTTGTAAGTCTGAACACGATGTCCCAATAGGAGTAAACAGGACCCATGTCAAGTATATCGAGAAAGGAACCTATCCAGATGTAACCCGAGAATTCAGCGTTCATCGTTGCAATCATTGTGAGGATTCACCTTGCACCACAATTTGCCCTACGACTGCACTTTTCACCCGGGAAGATGGAATCGTCGATTTCGATGATGACCGATGTATCGGTTGTAAATCTTGTATGCAAGCTTGCCCCTACGATGCATTATACATCGACCCAAACAAGGGGACTGCGGCAAAATGCAATTATTGCGCACATAGAATAGAAAATTCCTACGAACCCTCTTGTGTGGTAGTTTGTCCTGTTGAAGCAATAATTTCAGGCGATCTAGATGACCCTAATTCGTCAATTTCTAATTATGTAAGTGAACATCAAGTGACTGTTCGAAAGCCAGAGTCTGGAGCAAAACCCAACGTATTCTACGTCGAAACCAGTGAGGATATCCTCAACCCCCACGCCACTGAACGTTCAGGGGAATATCTCTGGACTGATCAAGCGGCGGGAGTTGGTCATTTTGCAAAGTATGCCGACTCTAGATTGGGTGCCTCGGATACCAATTCGATGATAGTTCAATTGGCACTTGAAAAGAAGGCACGAGCCGCAAATCCACGAGATCGCGCCATTATCCGAGATGTTATGGAACGCCTAGACGAACAGGCGGAACGACCCAAAAGAAGCTATGACCAGCCTTCGAAAGGCATACTCTGGGGATGGGAGGTTTCTGCATACATAGTAACCAAGGCGATTGCTTCAGGAGCATACATGGTTGCTATGTTAGCAATGTTTGCTGGTTTAATCGAAATGACTGATGAATTATGGTGGCAATTGATAATTTGTTGTACGGTTTTTCTAGGAATAACCGGATTTCTTTTGATTAAGGACCTTGACAGACCAGAGCGATTCCTCTACGTATTACTGAGGCCTAATTGGGATTCGTGGCTTGTAAAAGGCGCCTATATCTTGGGTGCCTTTGGAGCAGTATTGGCTTGTAGCGGTGTAGTTATTTTCTTTGACCTAGACAGAATTTATCTCGATTACCTAGCAATCGCTGGCATTCCTTTAGCGACCTTAACTGGAATCTATACTGCTTGGTTATTTGGTCAAGCCAGCGGTAGAAATTGGTCAAAAGACCGCTATCTTACTCTGAAGATGCTAATCGAGATGGTCATCCTTGGTGTCGCCTCTTTGGTATTTTTGATTTCTTCAGAATTCATTTACTGGGCTATAGCAGGTGTGTTGATTATACTAGTTTGCAGACATGCTCACAATACTGTAATTCAACCACAATTGGAGACTTTACACTGAGGCGATATAATGGCTGAATCATTCATTGAAAAGTTTGCCCAGAAATTACGAATTATTCCAAACCTAGATAGACAATATTCAGATGGTAATTCGGAAGAATTGAGAAAATTTCCATCTCCTGACGAATGGCATGATTTCAAGGAATTAGATGCAAATGCATGGCCGATAAGAATTGAGAAGAATTACTCACTAGTTCCAACTACCTGTTTCAACTGTGAATCAGCCTGTGGTATGTTGGCTTATGTTGACAAAAATACAGGCCAGGTCACTAAGTTTGAAGGAAATCCACACCACCCTGGAAGTAGAGGCAGAAATTGTGCCAAAGGACCCGCAACAATTAATCAAATTCAGGACACTGAAAGAATACTCCACCCTCTTCGTAGAGTTGGCGCTAGAGGCGAAGGAGGCTGGGAACAAATCACTTGGGAAGAGGCTCTAGAAGAGATTGCTGAGAAAATTCGTACCTCTCTGAAAGCAGGAGGTGTAGACAAAGTCGTTTACCACGTGGGAAGGCCTGGTCACGAAGGGTATGCTAACCGAGTTCTGAAAGCGTGGGGTGTCGATGGACACAATTCACACACGAATATTTGTTCGGCAGGAGCGAGAACAGGTTATGCTCTATGGCATCAACATGATAGACCAAGTCCAGACCATACAAATGCCAAGGTGATTTTGCTAACTTCTTCTCATCTTGAAACTGGACATTACTTCAACCCTCATGCACAAAGAATTCTCGAAGGGATGATGGATGGAGCTAAACTAATCGTCATCGATCCACGACTATCCAACACAGCGGCAATGGCTGATCATTGGCTACCAACATGGCCGGGTAGCGAACCCGCTCTTTTCCTCGCTTGGGCCAAGATGATTCTCGAAAAAGAGTTGTACGATAGAGAATTCATGGAAACACAGGTAAATTGGGAAATGTGGATGTCTGCAGTTCACCCCAATGAACCAAATGAGTTTAACCGATTTATCGAATTATTACTGAAAGAATATGAAGAATATACTCCGGAATTTGCAGCAGTAGAATGTAAGATTCCAGTTGAGCAAGTAATCGAAGCAGGAGAGGTTGTTGCTAATGCGGGAAGTCAACTTTGCACACATGTTTGGCGAAGTGCAGCGATTGGAAACCTAGGCGGATGGCAGGTCAGTCGCACCTTGCATTTCCTCAACGTACTGACTGGCTCTGTAGGAACGGTTGGCGGAACAAGTCCGAATTCCTGGTCGAAATTCAAACCATCATTATTCGATGTACCTCCAGACCCCGATGGCTGGAACGAACTGCATTTCCCTCCCGAGTATACCCTCGCTCATTTCGAAATGAGTCACATTCTGCCACATCTAGTAAAGGATGGCAGGGGCACAATGGATGTTTATTTCACACGTGTTTTCAATCCTGTTTGGACATATCCGGACGGCTTCTCTTGGATTGAGATGCTAGAAAATAAAGAGGCTATTGGGTGCCACATCGCCTTGACTCCAACTTGGAATGAAACCGCCTTCTTTGCCGATTATGTTCTACCAATGGGGCACGCCTCTGAAAGACACGATGTAAACTCATACGCCACCTCAGCAGGAAAATGGGTAGCCTTCCGACAACCAGTGCTCAGAGAATATGCTAGACGGGAAGGGAAAGAAGTAGAATTCACCCATGAAATCAACCCTGGAGAGGTATGGGAAGAAGATGAGTTCTGGATTGAATTGTCTTGGCGCATTGATGATGGTACAATGGGCATTAGAGAGCATTTCATGAGTCCATATAGAGATGGAGAGAAAATCACCGTGGATGAGTATTACCAGTATCTCTTTGAAAGAGTTCCTGGTTTACCAGAGGCAGCGGAAAAAGAAGGTACTGATGCGCTAGGTTACATGCGTAGACATGGGGCTTTCCTTATCGAAGAGGCCACCTATGAAAAACACAAAACAGAAGGCTGGCCAACTCCAAGTGGCAAACAGGAATTTTATTCTGAGACAATGATAGAATTCGGTTATCCTGAGCATTCTATTCCGCATTACCGGCAGAAATCGCACGTTCATCCCGACAATTTGGCAGGCGAGGACGAGTATTGCCTGCTACCCAATTTCCGGCTACCACAACACATACACTCGCGCTCAGCTAATGCCAAGTGGTTAGTAGAAATCGCTCATAGGAATCCAATCTGGATCCATCCAAAAGATGCTAGGAAACTCGGTGTGGCCGAAGGTGACTTACTAAAGATAGAGACTGAAATCGGTTGGTTTGTCGATAAAGTCTGGGTCACAGAGGGAATCAAACCCGGGGTTGTAGGTTGTTCTCACCATATTGGAAGGTGGAGAAGAGAACAAGATCGAGGCAATCGATTCCTAACCAATACCGTTGAAATTGAAGATCATGGTGATGGAAAAATGCGCATGAAAACAATTAGTGGAGTGGAGCCATGGAAATCCGATGACCCAGACACCAACCGCATTTGGTGGCGAGACGGTGGGGTTCACCAAAACATTACTCATGCAGTTCAACCAGACCCGATTTCTGGAGCGCATTGTTGGCTTCAGAAGGTACGTCTATCCATCCCTAAAGAGGATGAGGGATATGGAGATATTGAAGTTGACCGGAACAAATCGTTTGAGTATTACAAACGCTGGAATGAATGGGCAAAAGACCGTGAAACTCATCCGAGAGGAGAACGCCGACCACTATGGATGAAGCGCCCTCTTTCCCCTCAAAAACAACATTGGTATATGCCGGAGAGTGATTAATTGGAGGAATTCATCGCTCTCGCGATAATACTCGTCACCGCCTTCGTTTTCGCTCCACTTGGACTTGGTGGAGGTTTCCTATTCGTTCCAACTCTTTACTTCATTTTGGGTATGGAATTACAACTATCGATTGTTTGTTCACTGATTCTAGTTTGGTTTGTCAGTATAGGTTCACGAAGAGCTCACGATGAGGGAGGATACACTGTTGCAGGAGTAGGAAGAAAAGGTAGGATTGTAGCCATCGGTGGTGCAATTATCGGGGCTTTAGCTGCGGACAGAATAATTGCTGAAGCCGGTGAAAGCATTATCAAAATATTAGCAATCGTTTTGCTCATATTGGTAATTTATCGCGGTATAAAGAAACTAATCGAAGATCAACAAAATGACATTTATGATGAGGAAATTTCTGTAGGGGGAGCATTACTTTACAAATACAAATTAGGATGTCTAGCAGGAGGCTTATCTGCAGGACTAATCGGAATTGGTGGAGGCGTTATCTTCACCATGTTGAACAGAATAGTCCTTGGTTTGGGTCCACACAAAGCGGCAGGAACATCTTACTTGATTGTCATGAGAGTTGTCCCTGTAGCGATAGTATCTCATCTACTATTTAACCCGTCATTAGTCGATGAAATTACCAAATTCCATGCACTTGCTCTTGCTCTACCACTAATTGTTCTTGTAACCGCATGGGCGGGTGCGAAAGCCGCAATACGAATTCTACCACAAAGGGCCTTGACATATCCTTACTTAATTGCAGTAAGCATATCTCTTGTGAGATATCTGATGGATGTAATTAACTGATTTTGATTTAATCCTTATTCGATGTGTCGTTATTTTCATCCACAACATCTTCCAAACCCCAATCAGACCAACTCCATGCTCTTTCATGGAAATAATACAAAATCATCTTAGTGAATAATTCTGTACCACCAATAGCAGCTCCAGCTCTTATGTCGCCAGTTATAACGTAAGCTATCAGAATGGTATCAAGAGTACCTATTGTTCTCCATGTGACAGTCTTAATCAAACTACGAGTTCTATTCGCATGTCCAGTACCAGGAATGTGTTCTGTCATGCCCGAACCACAGGGTGACACTAGTAAATCTGTCCCCCTCCGTGGATATGGGAATTATCACATAGATTCGAGAATAATAGCAATCCCTTGTCCGCCACCGATACAGGCGGTGGCAATTCCAAACTTCTTCCCTTCTCGCTTTAGCGTATGTGCTAGAGTTAATGTTAGGCGGCTTCCAGTTGCTGCTAGAGGATGGCCGAGTCCAACTGCACCTCCGTTGATGTTGACTATGTCATGAGAAATTCCTAGTTCTTTCATACAAGCAACCGCTTGACCCGCAAAGGCTTCGTTGATTTCCCACAAATCGATTTCTTCCACATCCATCCCTGCTCTTTCGAGGGCTAATTTGCTAGCTGGTACAGGTCCATAGGCCATGATTGCAGGTTCAAGTCCAACAATCCCCCAGTTGACAATTCTAGCTAGTGGCGTGTCACCATCGGAGGCCGCCTGAGATGCGGACTTCAGCACTACTACTGCTGCCCCATCGACCACACCAGATGCATTTCCGGCAGTAACCAAGGAAGTGGGGCCGAAATGTGTTCTTAGGGACGCTAGAGATTCATCACTTGTGCCCCTTACGAAGTGATCTTCTTCGTTTGCCGTGATTAATCCATTAGGAGTTTTAACATCAACAATTTCGTCAGTCCATATATCATTATCTACACTGTTTTCAGTTCTTGAATGACTTATTGCTGCAAAGGCATCAGCTTCCTCTCTAGTTACACCAACTCGACGACAGATTTCATCACTAGTTTGAGCCATAAAGGAGTCACAAGTGGTATCTAGCAAATTAGTAAAAAGATAATCTTCCATATCTTTGGGGAGTTCATCACCCTCTCTTGGCGGCCTTCCCAACTTGTAGGTAGAGCGCATTCCTCTGAGTACATGAGGGGCTTGGCTGAGATTTTCCATTCCACCCGCAACCACAGTATTGGCTTCACCAAGCATAATCATTTGAGATGCTGAAATTATTGATTGAATTCCTGAACCACATAATCGGTTTAACGTAAGCATTGGAACCTCTTGTGGAATGCCCGCATTAAGCCCCGCATGACGAGCGCCAAAAATGGCCTGATCGCTTGTCTGTAATGCGTGACCCATAACTAGGTGGTCAACGGACTCTGGGCTTGTTCCAGTCTTCTCAAGAGCCCCTCTAATAGCAATAGAACCTAATTGCTCAGCACTTACATCAGCTAATCTTCCGCCGGCTTCACCGTCTCCGCGCTTCCCCCCAAGCCACTCACAAAAGGGAGTTCTAGCCCCCCCAATTACCACAACGTCTTCGCTCATTGTTACCCCCGAGTTAACACCCGTTCAAGAGGCTGACTATCCCGGAAGGATCGCCCGATTCTCGATTAAATTCAATCGTCGTCAGACATCGAACCTAGGTAATCAGGCAGATCTACTCCAGCATTAGACGCGATGTCATGCAGAGGTGGTAGAGACTTTACTAGATTGGAAATAAAGTTCGAAGTTGAACTTCCATCGCCATCTCCGCCTGAATCCCATACAGTGATGCTGTCGATCTTCAAGTTGCGGATTGCTTCGACCTGGGCTGATACCATTTGGTCAATCTTCTCAACCATCAATAGTGTAGCTGCGGCCTTTGCATCTCCGTTAGCACTGCCAACTAATCCCTTGTAACCCGAAGCCTTTGCTTCTAGGACCTTCTGAACACCAGAAGCCTCTGCCTCGTAGCGTGCAAGAATCGCATCTGCTTCACCACGGGCGATACGGCGTTGTCTCTCTGCTTCTGCTTCTGCAGCAATCTCGATTTGTTGTTTCTGAATCTGCTCGCGAACAATTTCGCTGGCTTTCAAACGCTCTTCCTCTTCTGTGAACTTGGCCTTCTGGATTTCAGCCTCCGACATAGCGGTTGCAACCTCAGCACGTTGGTTTGCGGACGCTTCGGCTTCAGCCAAGTCAGCATCTGATTGAGCGATTTCCGCCTTTGCAGTGTTCTCACCAGCAACTGCTAGAGCTTCTTGTTGTCCGACGTAAACACGCTGGTCGGCCTCTGCTGTCTTTCGACCCTTTTCTGCCTCTGCAAGGTTCTTTGCAACCTCGATCTCCTTTGTTCGGTTAGCAGCTGCTGCACCGACGGCACCGTCACGCTCTGCGTTTGCTACGTCAACACGTGCATTTTCAACAGCTGTAGAGGCAGCCTTCTTTCCGATGCTCTCGATATAGTCGGATTCATCAGTAATATCCACTAGGTTAACGTTAATCAGATACAGTCCAACTTTCTGCAATTCTGTATCTACGTTCTTTCTGGTCAATTCTAGGAAAGCATCACGGTCTTGGTTAATTTGCTCGATTGTTAATGAGGCTACAGTTAGACGAAGTTGTCCAAAGATGATTTCCTTAGCCATTTCTTCAATATCCATTTGTTTCAATCCAAGCAGACGCTCTGCAGCATTGGCCATAATTTGCTTCTCAGTTGAGACACCAATTGTGAATGTTGATGGAACGTTAATCCTGATATTCTGGAGCGATAGAGCGTTCCTAAGATCTATGTTAATCGTAATTGGTGTCAAAGTAAGGAAGGCATAGTCCTGAATAAGCGGCCATACAAGTGCTGCACCACCGTGTATTGTCCTACTTGCCTTACCCTTATCGGTACGACCATAAACAACCATAACCTTGTCAGGAGGGCATCTTTTGTACCTCTGCGCAAAGAAAATTACAATTGCAACCAAGAATAGTAAGGTTGCGAACATCATTATTGTTAGTAGTGCACCAGCTTCAGCCATAGCAATCGCTCTGTACTATCACAAAGCCTCGTTCCTCATTAAGGCTATGCCGGCACGGTCTACTAATTATTGAAGAAATTAGACCTATGCTCGCTTTACTACAAGTGTGGAACTGATGACATCAACTACTTCGATAAAGTCCCCTGTAGCAATCCCTTGGCCATCTTCTGATTTCGCGTTGAAGGTTTTCTGAGCGCCTCCAACCTCTACGGTTACTTGGCCTACTCCGCCTTCTGGGATTCTAAGATAAACCGACCCTTTTACCCCAATGGCTTCTTCCATCTCGATATTTCCACTTGCTTCAAGTGAAAAGAAAAGTTGGAAAATTTTTCCAGTCCCATACATGGAACCGACACCAGCAACTCCACCGACAACTATTGCCATTGAATCACCGCCATCGGATTTGAGAGTGTAAAGTCCAGACAAACCAAAGAACATCATGAATGCCATTATTCCTTGGAAAGTCATTGCATCAAAAGCTCCGTCTGAACTCATAATATCAAATTCGATTCCAAACAATCCTTCGAACAAACCCTCTCCAACGCCTCCAATTAACATTAGGAGGAACCAAAATAGAAACAATACACCTCCAATTAAGGCTGAAGCGGCGAATATTAGTTCCAAAGTGGAACCTGATTCTCCGAACACAATTGAAATTAAATCGAAGTCATCTAAGGTCGCCATTGTTGGGCTGACAATACGATATTCATTTGATTGCTTCGCAGGATAAAGCTCGAAAGTTAGTCTTTACCACGTCTCTTTAGCCATTCGGCAACTGCTCGGTCAAAATTAAAGGCCGGGCCCACAGCAAGGCCTGTTAATGCAGCAGTAATCAGTTTGTGTTCAGTTAATGACCAAACAAATAAAGCAAAAATCACTAACAATGTAGGGATTAACATTCTTCTGATGAAAATCTGGTATCCTCCGAGCATTTCGTAAGCCGGATTGTTGATTACATCATCAACTCTGTCAGACATGCCCTTAGTTGCCAGGGGAAGCACCTCAGTTGGCTAGCCAGAATAGTGCAGCCAAGAAAGTTAGGGCGATGGGGCCTGTGTACATCAAGGCTTTATTCACTGCAGGAGTTGCATCCTCTCGGTATAATTTCCCAGTTTCTGGATCTCTCAGCAATATCGTCTTTTCAGACTTGGAATACCTATCACTGAATTCTTTATGATTTCTTGCTACGAATATCAAGAAGTAAACGCCCAGGGCTAAAGTGCCCCCTCCTGTTCCTTGAAGAATTGTACTTATCAGCAGTGTTTCTACTTCCGATGCGATGATCAATTGAGCGAAACCTGCGAGAAAGAAAATCAGTGAGTCGACTCTTGCCATTGATGTGGTGGAAATGATAGTTAGTCATCAATCCTTTGCCGGCATGTCACTTATACTAGACTACTGGGTTTCTTATTCCAAATAGCCCAGGTTCCACTTGCATGAGCTATTTTTCGGCCTTTTTCATCTATAATCTCCCCACGCAAGTGAGCCAAATTTTTCCCCTTTCGAATTATCTCGCCTGTAGCTGTGAGGTGAGAACCAGCATAAGATGCTTCAAGATAGGAAATATCCAATTGGGCGGTAGCACACCATTGCTCTTTTGTAAGTGTAGTAACCAAAGTCCCACCCATTGCTGTGTCTAACATTGTAGCATGAAGTCCGCCATGTACGACTCCTCCTGCATTAAGGTGCTCTTCTGTTATGGGTAATTCAACAACGCAATTACCCTCTGTGAATTCTGTTATTTCGAACCCAATGGTCTTAGCTAATTTAGTCAGTTTTGGGACACTCAAATCTTCACTCATAGTTTCACCTTATTCTTTTTTTGAAGCCATACCGGTTTGAACCGACCATAGTCTAGAATAGAGTCCCTCTGAGTCTACCAAATCCTCATGAGTCCCTAACTCAGTAATTTGACCAGATTCCAACACCGCGATCTTGTCAGCATTTCGAACGGTAGAAAGCCGGTGAGCGATAATGATTGTTGTTCGATCAGAGGATATTCGCTCAATGGACCGTTGTAACGCTGCTTCAGTCTCATTATCGACATTGCTTGTGGCTTCATCAAAAATAAGAATTGGGGCATCTTTCAGAACGGCTCTGGCAATTGCTAATCTTTGACGCTGGCCTCCTGAAAGCCTGTGCCCATCTTCACCAATATCAGTCTCCCAACCTTTAGGTAATTCATCAATGAAATTAGTGGCTTCAGCAATCTTTGCTGCTTCTATCAATTCTTCTTCAGAAGCACTAGGTCGGCCGTAGAGAATATTGTCACTAACGCTTCCTGGAAACAAAGTTGTATTTTGTGAAACTAATGAAATAGAGCCTCTCAATGATTGTAATTTTAGCTCCGTGACATCGTTCCCGTCTAATTGGACATGACCTTTCAAAGGATCGTGGAAGCGCAGAAGCAAGCCAACAAGTGTGGTCTTTCCTGATCCAGTACTACCAACTAATCCAACTGTTTCTCCGGCTTTGATATTTAGAGAAATGCCAGTTAAAACAGACTCTCTATCAGGGTAGGAAAAATCTACTGCATCGAAATTAATGTCTCCTCTGACAACATCAAGTTTCACATCACCTTCAACCAAACCAATGGGTGTGTCTAACAGATCAAGCACTCTGTCTGTTGATGCCATTGCTCTTTGATACAAATCGAAGGTTTGTCCAAGTCGAGTTAGAGGCCATAGCAGTCTTTGAGTGATGAACACGATAATAGAGTAAGCCCCAATCGATAGCGAACCCTCCAGAGCTAACCAACCACCGACTAGCATATTCGCCGTAAATGCAAACAAAATCGCCATACGGATTAGTGGAACGAAAGATGCAGAGAGGCGAATCGCATCTCTATTTGCATCTCTATAGGAGCGGGAAGCAACACCGACTCTATCCACTTCTCTCTGTTCAGCGGTGAATGATTTAATCGTTGTAATTCCACTTAGATTATTGTTCAATAGTGCGTTGAGGTCTCCTACCTCTTTGCGAACCTTCGCATAATGAACTCCAATTCTTCGTTGGAAAATAAACGAGCCGCCAACGATTATCGGAATTGGTAAAATTGCGTAGATTGCAACCTCTGGAGCGAGGAATAGCATAACACCTCCCACTACAACTACTGTAGTTGCAACCTGAAGTAGGTCATTTGCACCTTGGTCTAGAAATCTCTCTAATTGATTTACATCATCATTCATTATGGCCATTAATCCACCAGTAGTTTGGCCAGAAAACCACTGCATCTCGAGATTCTGAATATGCTCATATGCATCCATTCTCAATTCATGCTGCGCATTTTGAGCGAGATTTCTCCATAAAACCCCGAACCAATATTCGAATAATGATTCGAGCACCCACACCACAACAGTTACAGCTACTAAGATTAGGAACTGAGTGTATGGGTCAGGATATCCAAGATCCGCTAACATAGAATCTTCCTGATAGGTTACAACATCAATTGCCATACCTATGAGAATAGGAGGGGCAAGGTCCCAGAACTTGTTCATTATTGAGCAAAATGATGCTAGCCATACCTGCCATCGATATTCCCTCAAGTGCTCTAACAAGCGCAGAAGAGGATGGCCGCTCTTGGACACATTACTCGGTGCCAGTCGAAGGTGTTTGAATATCACCGTGAGAAAAATCAGGACACTACCCGAGTATCAGTCCATGAATTGGCCCAATTATCAAAAGTTCGAATCTCTACATTTAATGTGGAATTTGTTCGAATTTCAAAATAATCCGAGGCTGAAAAATATCCATCACCAGAATAATCCCAATAGATGAACTCCCACCAATCTCCATGTGAATCGGTTTGGTTTGATGATAATTCTGCAAGGTTAAACTCTGCAATTGTTGATTCCGACTCGATAACGTGGAAGGTTAACTCCGCCGCATCTATCTCAGAAGTAAATTCGAGTGGAACATATCCCGCCCATATGGTGCTACCGTCCCCCAATTGCAGCGACTCATCGATATTGAATTCTATTGGCGCTCGAGGTAAATCTGTTTGAAGTGCCAAATCTACTTCATCTCCTCTTTCAATTTTCAAAACAAAAGTAGAGCCATCATTTCCATACAATTCGAGACCAATGATTTCCGGAGGCATGCCTTTGAGTACAAGGATAATTGTATGAGTTTCATTATCAGCACTGGCAACTTGTTCTAAAGATTGCAAATCATGAGTTATCATCCAATCCAATCCTAAGATCGTTGTTGTATCGAATCCAAAGGAGGGCCATATGCCATCGGGTTCTTCTGTGGCCTGCTGAGCTAAATCATAGAATGGGTCTTTGTAGTTTGGAAGCTGATCTCTACCTTCATGCCATACATTACCTATCCTGAAATTAGTTTTTTCAGCACCATCAATGACTTCTGTATCAATAGCAATTGTTCCCAAATTAAACCTCATAGCAATTGAACGCAAATTCTTTTCATCATCTTTTGCGACATCCCAATGGATTTCCCCTTGTTGAGTTTCAGTTTCATAAGTCGTTGTAGATTTTATTCTCAATTTTGAGTGCTGTGAAGCCATCAACAAGACATCGAGTGAATCTTGGTTAGATAGCAAATCATTGAGAAGAGTGCTGTCATAGGGGAAACAATCTGTCCCTTCACAACTTTCAATGGGGACTTCAAGGCAACCTGCGGTGCTTGCTGTGAGCAATAACAGCACCAGCACCAATGACCTCATTGTACTGAATCCTGCAGCCTATTGCTGATGAGGCTATTCTATTTATGTCAAACAAAACCAACAAACTAGCATACAAATTCACCCTCACATCACATGCGTCGCCACTAAATGGAGAATATATCACGCATTAAGCGAAAGGAGGCTTGGGAGATGGACAACATCCTTGTAGTTTACAAGAAGAATTTCGAAGAAGTTCACGACCAAGCATTAGAGTCAATACGAAATGAATTAGACACAATAGTCTCTGAACTGGGAATAAGTGTTGATTATTCTGCTCGAGAAACAGTTAGGCGGGCAGATTTTATCGAATCTGATTTAGTGGTAGTTTTAGGCGGCGATGGAACTCTAACTTCTATCGCTCATTCTGTTGATTCAGATACTCCTGTTATGGGAGTTAATTCACATCCAAGATCTGAAGACGAAGAGGGTTCTTATGGATTTTACATGGGAAGTGATCCGACTAATTTCCCTTCAGATATAAGAGCCGCAATCGATGGCAAGGCTATTGTCAACCGACTACCAAGATTGCAAGCAGAAATCGAAACAACAAGTGGAAATAAGATTCGGTGCGACCCCGCCTTAAACGACCTCTTGATTGCAAATACCCACCAATACCAGCCTTCGAAATATAGATTGCAAAGAGGTAAGGATTTGGATCGCAAACAATATTCCTCAGGCTGCCTTTTCTCGACATTCCTTGGCCAAGGTGCCTGGTTCAGGCATGTTGTAGATATTGAAGGCACGAAATTTCCATTATCTGAGATTAAAAATCACTATCTTTTTGTCGCCCGAGATTTGCCTCGTTCGGAAAGGAAAGACGATGGCTCATACTGGAAATGGACTCAAGAATCAACCATCATGACTAGCGATATGCACCGAGGCTATGTTGTCAGTGATGGCTGGGATGAAACCCATTTCACACGTGGTTCAACAATTACAATCGATATTCAAGGACCTGAATTACAACTTCTCACATTCAGAAGCACGATGTTAGACCGAGTCGCAAATTGGCTAACTGCCTGAATCACAATATTTGTTCTAGGAACAACTTGGTTCTATCGTGTGTTGGGTTGTCGAAGAACTCGTGAGGATTATTTTCCTCAATAAGATGACCTTCATCAAATAAGATACAGCGATCTGCAACTTCCTTAGCGAATCCCATTTCGTGTGTAACTACAATCATCGTGATATCTCTTTGAGCAAGATCCTTCATTACATCCAGAACTTCCTTAATCATCTCAGGGTCAAGAGCGCTTGTTGGTTCATCAAACAGCATAATCTTTGGATCCATTGCCAAAGCTCTAGCGATTGCAACACGCTGTTGTTGGCCTCCAGAAAGACCGCTTGGATACTTGAATGCCTGCTCAGGAATTCCGACTCTCTCGAGTAATTCCATGGCCTTGTCTTCCGCCTCCCTCTTTGTCATACCCTTAACTTTCATGGGTGCAAGAGTGATGTTTTCCATTATTGTAAGATGAGGGAAGAGGTTGAATTGTTGGAATACAAATCCTACTTCCGACCTTACGTACTTCAAATCGGCAACAGTAGTATCCTCGTCAATAGTGATTCCATCGATTTTTATCGTTCCCCCACTATGAGGTTGAAGACGGTTTAGAGTACGAATGTAAGTTGATTTACCAGAACCAGATGGACCTAGAATAACAATAATTTCACCCCTCTTTACCTTAATATCCACGCCTTTCAATGCCCAAAAGTCTCCAAAGTTTACTTTCACGCCTTCTGTCTCAATAATGTAGTCTTCTGAACTATCACTCATGCTATTTCACCTCCACCTTCCTTGACTAAGCCAAGATTTTTCTCGATTCCCATCGAGAGTCTAGAAAGATAGAATGCGAATACCCAGAATACAATCGCTGTTACATACAGCGGTTCTAGGAAGTCTCCTAGGAATCTGAGATCGGTATTTGGCAAATCCTTTGCCAGTTTGAAGAAGTCGAGGATGTTAACGATGAATAGGAGTGTAGTGTCCTTCCATAGTCCAATGAATACACTAACAATCGAGGGAAGAGTTGTTCTAACTGCGTTAGGTAATTCGACGGTTAATTTAGTCTGCATTGGAGATAGGCCAAGAGCGATAGCAGCTTCCTTCTGACCACTATCAACAGCCTGTAAGCCACCTCGAAGAACTTCTGCGATGTAACAGCCTCCAAATATTCCGAACATCAGTAGCATACGAATAATATCTTCAGCATCGTAGAATGGGTCCATCAAATCGGGCATCATGAAAACTGCGAAATAAAGCCAACAGATTAGGGGACCAGAGCGAACTAATTCGATTAGCATGACTGATGGCACTTTGAATAGCGGAAGTTCGCTTTGCCTTCCGAAAGCAAGTACAACTCCAATTCCAAATCCTAGAACACATCCTGCTGTGGCTACGATTAGATTAACGAACAAACCACCCCATTGAGAGGCTTCGATACCATTTCCTGCCAATTTGTCCATTGTACTAGGCACCCTGCTTCCGGCAATTATCTCATCACTGAATTCTTGAGCAGGTTCTCCACCTACAAATTCGGCTAATCTCTTTACGAATTCCGGTGGATCCATTATGATTATCGCGAAGAAAAAGATGCCCACAGCGTAGGTCATCAAATAAGATCTGAATCTATTTACCAAATATTCCTCAGATTTGCTAGAATAATAATAACTCGCAGCAAAGGACAGGTATGTGATTACTATACAAATGACAAGTTTTGTCATCACAGTGTCTGTGTTGTAACTGACCTCGGTTGAATTGGTCGCTAAAAGCGAAACTATACCAGCAAGAATTCCAAATCCAAAAATGAATTTTAATGGGTTTTTGTCGGAGGTACCGTAAGCTGCTCCAAGCAATCCACAAGTTAGATATGTAGTCCACCATAATCTGAAATTCTGATTTATTCCATAGCAGTCATTTACATCTATACACATTTGTGAGCCAGGTGCTTGAGTCATTTGTTCCTTCATCAATTGACCCATCATAACGAGGTCTCTATTTGCCCAAACAACCACCCAATCCGCTTCGATTAGGATGAAATGACTGAGCCCTCTAGTTACAATGAATATAATCCAAGCCGTAGAAATACCGAGTAGAGCAGTGGATAGGCTCTTACGGAAGGTTTGCTTAATCACAACACTGAGTGTTACCCACCATGCCATAATCAGGGCAAGTGCTGAAATCCCAGAGTAGAGAGCTGACTCTGAGGAAGTCACTGTTCTTCCGTCTGTTAGAACTTGATCTGTTGTTGAATCAAGCATCGCTAGCAGCCCGTCAATTGTGAAAAATTCTGATGAGCCAAATAGACCTAAAATTACCGCAAGACCAATTGTGATATAACTCACTATTTTGTTCGAATTCTCATCTAAGTAACTAGCACCGGATTTACCTGCTATGGATTCTTCGAATTCAACCAGTGAGAAGTTATTGACCCAATCAGATAGTGAATTAGAAAGCTCCTTGAACGGAGCGATTCTTGTATTCTCTTCAGTCTCAGAACTCATATTTTCACACTCGTTACTCTGGAATTATACCAATTCATTACAGCAGAAATGGTAAGACTTCCAGCCTGATATGTCACTAATAGTAACAGGAATAATGGGATCAATTGCCCTACGTTGTTCATCATGACCAAAATCACGTAGAAAATATCAGTGTAAGCAACAACCACTGCCAGACTAGAGTTCTTCCACACATTCATGAATTGATTATTCATCAATGGGACCATGCTTCTGAGAGCCTGTGGAAGAATGACAAGTCTCAGTCTTTGATATGGATTTAGTGACAAGGAAATTGCCGCCTCAACTTGTCCACGAGGGAGTGACTGA
>PANM01000023.1 GCA_002708385.1 Methanobacteriota archaeon
CCCCGACCGGGATTTGAACCCGGGTCGAAGCCTCGACAGGGCTTCATGATAGGCCACTACACCATCGGGGCAGGATTGGGGACGACTACCGTTCTGTATTTCAATCGCTCGCGGGACGTGGATGTTGTAATTTACACAAATCGAAATGAAAATTAGAGGTAAAAACGGGGCATTGTTCATCACCCCTCTTTGGCCGCAGTTCTGTATGAGTGAGGACCGATTGATCATCGACGTTATCGACAATGGCGGTCAATGGACGCATCGCGAATGGCGTATGTTACGTTACATGGGAGTGAATACTCAGATTCTAGCCAACGACACTCCAGTATCTGAATTACGTGATTTGAACGGTTTGATACTTTCAGGGGGAGCAGCCCGGGTCGGGTTAACTGGAGAGTTGGGAAATTGTGCTGCCTATCTCAATCTAGAAATTCCAATTTTGGGAATCTGTGCCGGCCACCAATTCATGGCCGGGTATTATGGTGGCCGAGCCTATGAAGCCCCGGCTCCAGAATTTGGAGCAGCTACAATCAATCTAATCGATGGCGGAGGGCCATTATTTGCAGGAACTCCAGATACTCAAACAGTTTGGGAGAGCCATAATGACGAGGTTGTGGAATTGCCTGAAGGCTTCAGAATTACAGCCAGCAGTGAGTCGTGCGAAATTCAGGCTATGGAGAACGAAGAATTGGATCGGTTCGGTCTACAATTCCATCCAGAAGTGAATGACTCAGAGTATGGAGCGAAGATATTCGAGAACTTCGTGAATATATGCCGCAGGGCCCTTTAGGGCCCATTTGCACGATGAGCAGATTGAAGAAGGGCTGGCAAGTCGGCGGCCCGATGGCGAACAGGCTCACGCTCTACAAGTGCCGCTCCTGCAACCGCACAGACAGAAAAGAGTACAATCCAGACGGTAATGTATCCTGCAACCACTGTAGTTCTGTAATGGAAGCAATAGAAGTCCGATACAAGTGTGTCCGATGTGGACACATTGAATGGATGGAAGTCGGTGCAGTCGGCAAGTCATGTCATAAGTGCGGATACCGAATTTTCGTCAAACCTCGGAAGGAAGGAACCGACCGTGGTTACAAGATTCTCAAGGCCCGCTGAAATCACTTACCTCCTGTGGAAGTAATGGCGCGGAGTTCAAGACCCGCCTAATTCACGATAACATGTGGCAAGTTGGCTGAGCACTCATGCTCCACGCACTTTCGATGAATTAGCAGTGCCAAAAGGTGTACGTGCAGCTCTCGAAAGTGCAAGTCTGGCTTCTGAACCCCCTCATCTTCTGATTACAGGTCCTGCTGGAGTTGGAAAAACAGCCTCATGGCGCTTAGTAGCCCGTCAGATGCTAGGACCAGGCTGGAAATCTACCACCCATGTATTGCAAGCACGTGACTTGATGCGGACAAGAGGCGCCATGGCCAAGTTTGAGGAATTCCTCAGGCCCGGAGGCGCCGGCTCAACAGATACATTGGCCGGCCGAATGAGCCTAGATGCATACGACCGAGGAATTATTTCTCCATCTCAAGGAGATATAGCACCGGCCGGGGCCGAATTAGAAATTGAATCTGGCCGAATACCCATTAGTCGATTATTGGTTATCGAAGATGCAGACCACCTCGGAGGGATTAGACAGGCGTATCTCCGTAGAATGATGGAAACCGTTGGGGTAGCAAGTCGTTTCATTCTTGTTGCAAGAGCCCCATCGAGCTTAATCGACGCAATCCGATCCAGGACTCAGATGATTCGTATACCATCAACAGAAAGAGAAGTAATCATCGAAACAATGCAATCTATCGCAAACTCCAACTCATTTTCTGTAGATTCGGGGGTACTAGGTGATTTAGCCTATGTCTCAGAGGGCAATTTACGCAAATCACTCTTCACTTTGGAGATGCTACATGCTAGAGGCCTTACTGAAGACCGCTCCGCAGTTCATCGATTGGTTCAGGCAACAACTCTTCAAGCCGGAAGACACCTTCTGGAGTTGGCTTTACGAGGAAGAGTAGTAGAATGGAGATGGGAAAATGTCAGGGGGCGCCGTTCCAAAGTATTAGGCGGGGCGATTGCCGAAATTGATCGTTTAATGAATGACCATGGTCTAGATCCCGATGACATAATTTCTCAACTTCATGATGTCTTAGTTGGAAGACGCCTCTCTATCCCAGATGAATTACGTTGTGAGTTACTTTCTGCATTGGCTGTATGTGACACACAAATTCGTAGCACAATGCATGCAAGGATTCCATTTGAGAACTTCCTTCACAATGCTTCTAACTCTGGTAGGAAGCATGGTTTAGCGTTTGGTTAGTGGCGGGCGCGGCAGGATTCGAACCCGCGGTCCCTGGCTTAGGAGGCCAGTGCATTATCCAGGCTATGCTACACGCCCACTCCGGCGACCGCATCCCCCTCAAGAACTCTAAGGGTGTCAAAATTGCCTCTTTGATACATAAATTGAGCCGAGAGAATCAAGCCATGTTCCATGTCGGACAACCATGGCAGGTGAGCGCAGCCTCCCAACTCCTTACGCCAAGGAGAGCGACCGTCAGGTGCAACAAGAGCAGGCACTAAGCCTTCGAGTCAAAGCCAGAGATGCAGGAAGAAGGTTCTGGGTTAGAATAGCAACAAGCCGCCCTCAACCACAACTACGCACTCTGTTTTCTTTGCTTGCCCCAATAACCACGGCTCTGCTGTTAATCGGATGGGAATTTGCCACCTTTCAAGTCGCAATAGCCGTTCATGCAGCCCTCACTCTCAGCCTTATTCCGGCATTATTCGCCGCAAGCTTCGCGCGTATGTCAGCTAGAGATAGGCTAAGATTACGAGCAGTGGGATTCCGCTCAATGAATTCTTATCCTGGAGTTGAACGCATTTTGAATTCACTTGATGAAAGAAGAATCAGAGAAAGAGTAAGGATAACTTGCAGTATACTTGCAACGACTGCCTTAGCCTCACTTTGGAATTTAGATGCAGGTGAAACCCTGAGCTCCCTAGTACTAGGTTTCTGTATCGCGCTCTCAGTTATCTGTTTTCTAAATACACGACAATTAGAAGTTTCAATCCCTATGCGTTCGAATTCCTTCCCGCTACTCTCTTTACACGCGCCTACTCTTCATGACAGCACACTAGACCGAGTGTTATCCGATCTCTTAGTCGCACACTTAGATCCAGAGACGGCTAGCCATTGGGATATTTGGAAAAAATCTCTAATCAATGACGTTCGGAGTGAACAAACCCCAGATTCAGCAGTCGAACACCTGCTACAAGCAATTCATCTTGAGCACCTCGGATTGCTTGACGATGATGGTTTACTTAGTGAAACACGACGTGTCTTCAAGGTCTCTGCTATAGATGGGCTATTTTCATCAACATCAAAATTCAATATGAAAACACTGAGAAGACTACTGGCTCATACTCGAGCGTGGCAACCCGGCCTTTTTCGCCTTACTGACAGATTACAGGATTCGGTCATTAGAGGAGATCCCAGCTTAACTGAGGAGGCTTGGAGATTGGACGTAGACCTTCCTCCTAGGTGCGGACAAGGCCAAGGCAATCTATTCGTGATGATACACAATCATTCTGGTAAAAATCAATCAATTGAGGTAGACATATTGGCGGCCGAAGGAGAACCTGAACTTCAGACATTGAGAGTATTCGCCAAATCCTCTACTCAACCAAATTCACCAATCTCCATTAGTGAACAAAGAGGCGCAGTAACAGAATCTTTTGGTCGTCTTCTAGCGGACTCCACAGTACTTTGGATAGGCTTGGCATGGCCCGATTCTATATCCGGTCCTCACCCTGTTCAGGTCACTTTAAGGAACGAAAAAGGGGAGACTCTAGAATCGATTGTTGTCACTACTATTCTCTCATCAGGCGTCCAAGCAGAGAGTATGGGACATCGTATGGCTGACGCAGCATCAGAAGTCCGAAGAATAGCATTGGCCCTTGCAGATTGAGGTTATTTTCGGGACGAAGTCCCGAGCGTCATCTTCATGTCGCGAACACGGCTCGCAGGAGTCGAGAACCATGGAGTCCTGGGAGTTAGTCATCGTTGGCTCTGGTCCAGCCGCACTTAGAGCCTCTATTGCCGCGGCTGATGCTGGAACCAATCCATTACTTATCGAGTCATCTGGTATCGGGGCTGGAAGTGCAGGAACTGACCTCGCAGGGCTAGCAGCTTCTATCGATGAAGTCAGTTCATCAGGACATCGCGATGATACAATTTCCGCCGGCGGCGAATCAACAAACAAAATTGCCGCCGCCAGAGTATGCGGAGAAGCAGTGGGAGTTTTAGCAGAACTCGAAAAATGGGGCCTCGTACTTCGTCGCCGAGAAGGCGGCTTACCTCACGCTACACAAGTTGCTGGGCACAATATGCCTAGAATGACCGGTTCTGGAGATGCAACCGGACGAAACATAACTCGCATTCTAGAAGAGCAGGCAATGAAGAGAGGAGTCGTCCGCCGCTCAGATATTCAAGTCATGTCGTTGGTTATGGACGGTAAACAGGTTAGAGGAATTACTGCTTATGACATAAACACTGGAGAAGTAATCGGAATTCAATCCAAGGCCGTTATACTCGCAACTTCCGGACATCAGGGTGTTTGGAGCAGCTCGTCAAATGGATCAGGGCTTGGATCAGCATTAATCGCCTCTGCAGGGATAAAGTTGACAGGAATGGAGAGCAACCCCACACATCCTCTCACCGTTAGAGGAACAGATCTCAACATCAGTCTCGATGTATTGGGGTCTGGAGGCAGAGTCAGGAAATCTAGTGGAGAGGACGTTGACCCCAGCGAAGTCGGCGATGATGATTGTGTGCTAGATCTAAGAGGCCTAGAACCAGATGCTAAGGTTTGGTTCTCTAACACAAGGACTAGAATCAAAGATAGAACCGGCTTAGATATATCTAGAGATGTTGTCCCAATCACAAATAGTATCGCCACAACTACAGGAGGGGCTCCGGTCGACGAATATGGAAGAGTAACCTTCCAGAGGGGCAAAAAGTGGGCGACTGGTATCTACGCAGCAGGGCGTTCAGCAAATAACGGAATGCATGGAGACGGGATTTTGGCAGGAAACCTAATTCTCGATGATTTAGTTGGTGGAAGTAATGCAGGAATGCATGCAGGAGAATGGGTAAAAGACGCCACTTTTGGAGGTTCTAATTTAGTTGAAAAGGCGATATCCAAATCTATCAAGACAATCGATTCACTGAAGAAAGCAAACGGGGTCTCTGTTGGCCAAACATCAGCAACATTGTCGTCAGTGATGTCATCTAGTACCAATGGTTCTAGAGATGAATCATCTCTAAAAGCCGCAGTAAATGCAATTTCCGAGATTAAGAAAACCGGAATCAAAGTAACCGATCAATCAACAGTGATGAACACAGAGATATGCTCAGCTCTGAGACTTCAAGGAATGATCATTCTAGCCGAGCAGATCGCAAAATCCTGAGGAATCACAATGAGTGAAGAACCCACAATCTTCACTCGAATAATTAACGGTGAATTACCTAGTCATAAGGTGTATGAAGACGACCTCATTATTGCATTCCTAGACATCCAACCCCTAACAAGGGGACACACATTGGTTATTCCAAAAGAACCAGCTCCTTCAATAGACCAATTGAGTCTAGATTCAGCCGCGGCTCTTGGCAGGGCTTTACCGATAGTAAGCAGCGCCGTGCTCAAGGCGACTGGAGCTACTGCGTACAACCTAATCCAAAACAACGGACATGAGGCAGGAATGTCAATCGCTCACGTCCATATTCACATCATTCCGCGATATCCAGACTCAACTCACTCCTTCCTCTGGAAATATGGAAAGATAGACCATGAAGATGCAAAAATCCTCGCTGAAAGGATATCAAAGGCTACAGATTAGAATCGGTGGATTATCAACCCCTTGCATCCTCGGAACCTTATGGCCGACTCCCAAAACGCGCCAGAGATACTCCCAGAACTATCTGAGAGCGCGACCCGTTTGAATCGCAAAAAACTCACCCGGGTTCCATTCAATCATGAGGGTAAACACCCCGGGAAAAGATGGGCACACTTGGCAATTAATTTGATGTTTGAATTTGGAAATAAGGCTATTTTTAGAAATAGCAAATCCGATCCTCTACCCGAAACCAAAGGAGGCGTAATCTATGTTGCGACCCATATCAATGGGTTAGTAGACCCCATGGTGATTGCCCGCCTCCAGAGGAATAGAATAATTTCACTTGGCCGTCATGATTTGACCACCCGTCCAGTAATTGGTTGGTGGGCTAGACGTTTTGGTGCTCAACCAGTACTTCGTAAAGCGGAAGTAGAAGCCGGAATAGTTGATGCCGATTATGCAAGATACATCAATCATAGAGGTATGTTGACAGTAGCCTCTTGTCTCGCAACAGGTCATTCTGCGGTAGTAATGCCTGAAGGTAAATCACACCAAGACTCTCAACTACACGCCTTACGTTCAGGCTCTTTTCGAGCCGCTCTTGCAGCATCCGCAATAGCAGACGAGAAAGGACTTCCTGCACCGGTGATTCAACCTGTTGGATTACACTGGAGAACCCATCACTGGCTTCGAACTGATAATTATGTAGAATTTGGTCAGCCATTGGAAATACCCTCAATTTACTCTACCGAAGATAGGGAAAAATTGGCTTCTGGAGAATGGGTTGAACCTAGTTATGAAGACACCAATGACTTGCGAAATCGGGTTTTCGCGGCACTATCTCCAATGACTCCAGATTCTCCTGACTGGGAAACCTATCGAGCCTGGAAACTTTTGGCTCATATTGGTGCAAACAAAACCGATACCCAACTACATTCACTGTCTGAGGAAGTACATGCAACAAGAGATGTGAGAGATAGCATCGGTAGAAATATCAACAATCCCATGATAGATCAAGCAAAGGAAGCCGCCGAAATTCTTCACAAAAATGACCTGTATGCAAACTCATTAAACAAATCAAATCGTTTGCGTGAAAAAACCCTCGGAGAACAACTACGCGGTATTCTTGGCTTGATTTTGATGTTAACAACTCTACCAATCACTCTATCATCCTCTGGTTTTCAATGGATCCTCGCGAAGTACATGGCCGAATCTAGTGACGAAGGATTAGACTCACGAACTACATACTTCATGCTAGCCGGAACGTTTTCTCCGGTATTTTTCTGGCCCCCAGCCGCGTTACTGGGGACATATCTCTACTCAGGTTTATCGATGAATCTAGTGACATTATACACATTCATCCTTCTGAATTTATGCTTCTATCTCGCAGCATCAATTGCATTATCCGGCTATGATTTGTGGATAGATTTAGCCAATGCTAGTAAGCGGGAGAAATTAAGTCGGACAAAAGATGGAGATAGATTCCATGAATTAGTAGATAATATCTCATCTAGACTCGGCGCTCTCAAATAGGACCTCCAATAGCCGACATTGATGGATAGTAAGTCGGCGGCTGATTCAATCAAGACCTGGTTGGCCCGAGAAAAACTCGAATATAGAGAAGTCTCCGACGCTCAAGCACTCATACATCTTCATGTAAAATATCCTCCAACTAAACAAGGTCATGTATTCAACGTTGTAATTCCAAAGAACCGAGATCTCGCGTTGATTTATTCAATAACACGAGTAGATGAAGGACAACAAAAAGAGATGCAGGAACACGGAAAAGAAGATTCGGATTCTTGGGGGGAATGGCTACATGAAACCCGAATACAGTTAACACGTTCAAATCTCGATTGGGTCCTACACGTTGGCAAAGCCAAGAAAGAAGTTCCAGGTCCATTACAAGCGTTCAACCTCTCGAGGCCAATTTGGTTTGACGGACTTACACAAAATGAATTTATGCAAACAATGAGGGGTTTATGGCTAGCTAAATTAGAATTAATCCATCAAATAAAATATGCATATGGAAAAGGCATTGGTAAGCCTGGAAAGGTCGACGATTGGGATGCAAAAAAGACAAAACAACAAACCTCTAAAACTCCAAAAAAGGATTCAAGAAGTCACCCAATTGATACCGACGAAACCGGTGGTTTTGGTAGTGAATTTGACCCTGCTGATTGGGTCTAAGTTTACAATGAAATTTTTGTTAAATTATATTAGTTGTGAAATCTAACTCATGACGCGTGAGCGTGTAGGTTAAGTATCCAAAGAGAACCAACGAAGCGTCGTAGCAGCGACGCTGGAGGGAATGAGATGGAGACTAGGAAAGTAAGGAGTAGCATAACATTAGTTTTGATTATGGTAATGAGCCTATTCGCAACATTGGAATTCTCGGAAAAAGTCGAAGGAAGCGAGATTGTTTTAACGGATGCTATTCAAGTTGTTAACGGAGGGACTCATGTAGACAGAATGGTCGCAATGGACGCCGACTCTATGGGCAATACTCATTTTGTTTGGAGTAGGAATACTCAACACCTCTACTATAAAATGCTCAATACAAAAGGCGAGGTATTAATAGACGAAACCCAAATTTCTAACCCCGGTTCTCACCGAGCATTCCATCCCGATATAGATGTAGATAGTGCCGACAACGTCCACATAGTTTGGACCGATCAAGCAGGTCAATGGGAAATCATGTACACGCTATTAGATCCTTCTCAAGACGATCAAGATGGAGGTTCAGGATCTGATGGAGTCCTCTCAATAATCAATGACGAGGTAATTGCCGTCCAACCTCAGAATAGAGACTGGCCAGCAGTGGCTGTAGATTCACAAAACAATCCGCATATTGTTTGGGAAGATTCTTTTGATGAACTCGACAAATATTACCAACAATCTCAGATATACTATACTATGTTGGAAATTGACGTTCCAGGTAGACAAGCAATTACTGCAATTGGTAACACACTTTTGACTCCAATAATTGGCTACAAAGGTCACCCCGATATTGCAATTGACGTTGACGACTTCGTTCAGATTGTTTGGGACGATACACGAGGGGGAAAAGTGGAGATGGTCGTGCCAATCGATACCTCTGGTTCCATGAGTGCTGAATGGGCAGACATGTGTGCGGTATTCTATGGCGGGACCTTCACTAGTGGCAGTTCTTTCATTGGACTAAAACCAATGTTGGAAGATGCTAATATGACCGTATTCGAAACCCTCTATGCATTGGCAGGTCAAGGCGGATTACCATCCGCAACAACTGGGCCTACCTGCGCAGCAGCAGTACAGACAGGCGGAAATGGAAATCAAGGCCCACGCGCAACTCATTTGGGACAAAACCCAAGTGATACCTCAGGAGGCATACGCTGGATAGAAAACGCAATTTTCGATGGCCAATCCATTCCATTGCCTCCTGGAGGTGGCGGAACAAATGACGGCAGTGAAGACTGGGGTCCGGGAACTGCTTGGGCTTGTCTTTCTTGGAGGGACGCTCAGGGACGTTTGGGTAATGCAGCAAACCCTCCAACTGCTGCGGACCATAGGTGGAATCCAAACGCAACAAGGATAGTTATCCCAATTTCGGACGAGGGCCCGAAAAATGGAGAACCTTCACAACAAACAGACGACTATGCAACAATAAATGAGGCCCACGATGCCTGTGTGTTAGCCGAGGTAACTCCAGTCCCTCTTCTTTCAACCGGATCCTTTTCGGGTTCTGATCCTGTAGGTTCACACATGATGGATCTTGCTCAATGTCCTAATGGAGCTACAAATCTCGCCCAGAGAACCTGTCCTGGAAGTACCCTAAGAAACACTGATGCTGGAGGAATGATGTATCAATTCCCTACCTCTACTTCAGGCCAAGCACAAATGACGGTAATGGTAGAAGCATTGGTGGCACTCGCAACTAACAATTCTCGTGAGATCTTCATGACTGTTTTAGATCCATATTCGGTTTTGGATAATCCACCACCTGGCTGGACTAAAGGCACTCCAGGAACTAAGGTTGACACACAAACCGGACAATATGTAGAGGATATCGGGCCTTCTTCTGACTCTTTAGGACGAGGACATTTAGTCGTAGTAAATGACACCAGAATCACCCTCCAAGACGCCTACAGCTTGCATCCATCAATTGCAATAGATAATTCAGGAAACACACACATCGCATGGATGGACGGCCGACCCTATGGATTTGCTTTGGATGTAAATTACGAGATTTACTATGCCAGATTAAGACTCCGAGGAGCTGCGGTCTGGGACGGAGTTCCAGAAGGCCTTCCTTCCTTCGGAATTAAGCAGATTACAGATTCACCTATTTCCACTGTCGAAGGACTAGATGAAATCGATTCTCAAAGGCCGTATGGGGTTAATTCTCATATGCCTGCAATACTCACAGACTCATTTGACAATGTCCACATTTCTTGGCTAGATAATAGCAATATCACTCAGGGCGAGACAATAATGTACACTCGCTTAAACCATACAAATAACGACTATCCCGAAGGATTCCCATTGAATTCTCTCGCTGCAGCAATTCTAGAGCCATGGGAGATAAATGAGGTAACGAAATGGGCATCTGATAAATTAGGCCCTAATTCTGGGGCCGCTCCTATGTCTGGGCAACCACCCGCATTCGCTAATGACCTTGGAAGCGGTGTTCATCTTGCTTGGTCGGATACCAACAAGTGCAACGAAGAAAATAATCAAGGAAGATATACAATTTGCTATGTCCATGTTTTAACAGGTATAGTAGAGGTGGCACTTGCAGAATTTGAGACATTTTACCATACAATACAACCGGGCCAACAAACCACCTATAATATGACAATTTCCAACCCAACACCAGGCCCTCCTGATCTAGTTTCTGACACTTACACAGTTAGCCTACTCGGGGTTCCAAATAATTGGACTGTAACACTCTTCTTCGCCTCAAACCATACACCTATTTTCGAATCGACCGGATTATTCCTTCGTGGAGGAGATGTAGTACCAATTTACATGCGCGTCAGGGCTCCAACGATATATCAGGCAAATGAAGATGAATTAGCAGCAATTTCCGTCTCAGTAGTATCAAATAGAGACCCCGCAATCAATGATGAGAGGCTTACTATGACATTAATGGATGTTGTACATGGAATAAATCTCGATACAAGCCACTACCAAGTAGATGTTGAACAAGGGCAATCAGCAATATTTTCGATTACTGTAACAAATACTGGAAACGTCTATGACACATTCGCATTCTATGACCCAACGACTAGCGAAGGCCAAACAGAATGGGGCCTCCCGTTTGGATGGGGAGTAACCTTCCCTACCTCTCTATCATTAGACCCCACTCAATCAGTCACCCGTAACCTGAAGGTAAATGTTCCAACGTCGCAAGAACCTGGGACGTTTGTAATCTACCTGAAAGGCTGGTCAATGGGAGAACCTGTACTATCAATAGATAGAGGTACATTCGATGTTCTTGAACTATGGGTAAATGTATCAATTCGTACTTCCGGCAATATAAAATTCGATGTAGGTTCAACAGACCAGAATGTTTTACCCGGTCAGTGCGCTGATTATCCAATAGACGTAACCAAACATTATACTTCTGGATATCTAGTTTTCACCACTCCTGGCGGCCCAGAGGAAAGACCACCAGAAATAACCGAAAGCACATGGCGTTACGATAATTGGGTAGTAACTCTAAGTGTGGGAAAAAATGAACCGATATTATGGCAGGTAACTGGAGGCACACCAGAAACCAAAACAGTGAATGTGCAAGTCTGTGCACCTTACAATGCTACAGCAGGTTTAGGCGAATCAATAACGGTCAAAGCCCATCTGGACGGAGCCCCTAAAGTCAGAGCTCTAGTGACGTTAGCAACAGATGTAATCCAAGAGTATGAACTCGAGGCATCTGTTCCGCAATCAAATTTAGATTTGTACCCCGGGCAATCATTCCAACTTAATACCACAATCGAGAATACAGGAAATGGTCCAGATAGATTCGACGTAGCAGTAAATTCGATATTGGATAGTAATGGTATGGCAGATGTATGGGATATTGAAATTCCTCGAGTAACCTTCGAAGAACTTGATAGAGACACATCACAAGGAGTTCCGATTTACATTAATGTCCCAGAGAAGACTTTTGCTGGAAATTACGAAGTGACATTGGATGTTCTTAGTGAGGAACCATATGAAGGCACCAGACTTAGAGATAGGATTATTTTGAACGTAGAAATTGGAGAGTTTTATGATATGAGAATTGAGCTAGATCCTGCAGTGGAATCTAGAATTAAAACTACGGCACCTGGAAGGGTAGTTCGCTATACCATGAATGTGACTAATTTTGGAAACGTTGAAGATCATCCTTCCATACATAATCACACCCAGAATACAGCCGGCTGGGACGAAATTCCAGGAATGAACACACTTAGTGGCTGGAATATCAATTACGCACTTATCGAAGGTTTTGATACAGAATTCCCACTTGAGCATCAATGTGTAGAATTAACCGTAGGCCAAGATCCTCCTGAAGGAAGGTGCTACAAAACCGCAATTGGAACTGATGCAGGAACTGTTATGCTACCGATTATGCCAGCGTATACTACTTTACAACTCGTAGCTATAATTGAAATTGATTCCCAAGCGCCACTTAGTGATCGAGAAATAGGAATTAAGGTTCTTTCAAGTGCAGGCTCTTCTCAAGCTGGAGGTGACCATGATGAGACTCCAATTTGGGATGATTCTTGTACAATAGACGAGAATAAAGACGGTTTACCAGACTTAAATCGCCCATTCTGTGATACTAATGAACAGATTCTTGAGCTCCGGCTCAGGGCGCCAGATCTTGAAATCGTAAGTGTAACCATAGGCGATGATAGAGGAAAGGTAGGAGAAATGCTATCAGTAAATGTCGAGATCAAAAACTCTGGAAATATTCATGCAACTGACGTGAACATTATCTTGTGCGTTGGTCAATCGAAAACGTCGATACAGAAGTATGGTTGTGACGAGGAAAATGTCGCATACAGGCAGATTCTTCAGGCTGTCATGCCGGTCGGAGCTAGTGGAGAGGAAGAGTCTCCAAAAATAACTCTACTTTATCTCGTAAAGGCAGGAACCCACGAAGTATCTGTGGTAATAGATCCGGATAATATGATTGTAGAATCCAAAGAAGATAACAACATCATGGCAGTACCAGGTAGTGAAATGGGGTCAAATAATGGAATTTTAGACCTCGGAGTAGAGGTGGTTGCAACATACTCTGTTCCGGCCATTATCCTAGGTGCAACAATTGCTCTAATGTGGGTAGCCGGTGTAGTGATGTATGGACGAAGAATGGAAGCCCTGGATCGATTTGCTGAGAAAAGCAGTCTTCTCGCTAATTTGAGTGATGATGACCAAGTATTCTGATTCGGTAATTTATCGAGCCAGCCACCATGGTAGAGGCGTGCCTTCTCGGGCAGCTACCAGGCTGCCCGTGCTAGATGCAAAGTCGCGGAGCAACCTTTCTCTTAGACCCTCCATCATTACTTCCGCATCCAGTGATTGAATTCGTAGGCCCTGTGAAAATAGGTCTAGATCCAATGGTCTTCTAGGATGATTTAGCATTGCATGAGCTAGCTGCCTCTCTTCGTAGGTATCAGAAGACTCATCTATTGTTGGGGCTACTTTCTGCATTACTTGCTGATGTAAAGCAATTATAGCGTCCCGCTGGTCATCTATTCTCTCTAGGGCCTTGTCCATATCGGATAGCATTGACATTGCCTCACCCAGTGGTAACAATCGGCGAGTGCCAATAGTTCCGACAACAGAATCTAGATCTTTTGGAAGTTTTGAAGACAAGCGAATGGGACCTCCCTTCGGCATGGTTCTGTGTTCTGCACGAAACAGGTTAGGCCCCAAATCAAGTCTGAGTGAAAAGGATTGATTGACAGTATACATCTTCTTTGGGGGCCCCCCCTTTACCGAAGGAAACTTCTGTGATTCTACAAATCCTGCCTCCTCCAGTACTTTCAGATGTTTAACAACCGCCTGCTGACTAATTTCAAGCAGTTCTGACAATTGGAGAGGGTAATGCGGCTCCTTAGAGAGATACTTCAATATGTCTCGCCGTGCCTTGTTTTCGAGGATATTCAAAGCCTCGTCGAAGCCTACCATGACTTGCCAACTCTAGGTTGTCTAGTGGGTGGTGGAATAAAAACCCGAGGATGGCTGGAAAGTTATCATTTCACTCAACCTTCATCCCAACCTTTCCAAGCGTCGTGTGAAGATTCAGAGGACTCTTCGGGTTCCGGTTTGGATGTTTTTGATACATTTTCTGCATCTTTATTCTCCATTCCGATAAATGGATTCTGGACTTCTGAATCTGAGAGGTTCGTTTGATTTTGAGAGCGGTATAATTCATCTGTAGTCATTACTTTACCATCGATAATTAATCCATTGGGCTTTCTTCCATCATCTTTTGATTTATTTTGCAACATCAATATTGCAAAAATCAATGCAACAACACCGCTCATAACTCCGAAGCAACAAGTTCCAAACATTGCTAAGATTATAGGATCCGAGAAAACTTTCAATTCAGAAGCTGTATCATCTACCAACCATAGCACAGAATCACCATCGTTGTACAGTGTATATGTTCCACCACTAGGTGGCATAAACACTCTGACAGGAACATAAGTTGTACCATTCACCAACCTTTCTACATGCAGTCTGGTAGGGCCGTCACCGGAGAATTCTTGCCCATCATCCTCAATCATCCGCAAATTTGCAATTGGGTCATCTTCACCCTCACTCAATCTTAATGCAACATATACATGACTTCCTTTCAAATCAAAGGAACCACTTCCCCCGGCATCTAGACGTGTCACGTTTTCTAATTCCGGATCCAACATAGGTTCCATGTTCTCAACCGCATTAGGTAGTATTGCCATGAAAGCAATAAGCAATACAATAGAAACGGCTGAAGCCCATTTCGCAACTCGCCGATAGTTCACTGCCACGCCTTACTCAGTGAGCACTCACATTTGATGATTAGTCCATCACATTCCGATATTGTAGCCTAATTCTGCTAATTTTTCAGGCAAATATGTTTCAGTTACGAAATCCAAGCCATATTTGGCAAGAGATTGCTGTTCAGCCTTCTTTCCTATCTCGAGCATCAAATTGATTTCATCTTGCCAGTCACCATCTGCAAATCTAGGATCTGTTAACTCAGCATTCAATGCTTGAATATCTTTACTTGTTAGCTCATCCGCAGGCAGATCGTATGCATCAATATCACCTGCTCTAATTCCGATGTAGTCAGCGCTAGGTGTAGCTAAGTACTCGGAAATATGAGCAGTTTTGATTGCACCATAGGCTATCGAAGCATAAATTCTGTAAGACCAAGGATCGCCGTCAGCAAATACAATTATTGGAATCTGCCATTCTTCATTCATTCTTTTGATAATTCTACGAGTAGAGCGTGCAGGTTGCCCTTTCAGGTGAACCAAAGCACATCTAGCAGATTCATCAAATCCGTTCTCGACCAATCTGTCAAACATACCACCAGTCTCTATCGCCATGATAAAATCAACATCATGTTCGATTAAGCGTAATTTTTCGGCCTCCACATTGTATGGAACACCATATCCCGAATCACCAACATCATCTCTGCAATTTATCCGCATCCATTCACCTCGGCGATTCCTCTCTTCAAAGGTGATATTTCCAATGATTCTAGCACCATCTTCTTCAGGCCTAAGTTTGAAATCCTCTCTCATACATTTGGTTATAATTTCCAAATCTTCAGCCAAATTGTTACTTTCATTTTGAGAACCGAATTTACCATGCCCCCATCCTTCTGATATGTAGTACATTTCTCTCAAGGTTGAGGATTTTCCAGCCTCAATCATTTCCTCGATAAATTCCGTAACGTGTAGTGCCCGCAATAATTGCCTTGCACTTCCAAGCGAGGTTGCATCTCGAGTAGATCTCTTCTTACCGTATTTGTAAACCCCGAGTTTTGGATCAAATGAAATATTCTGCTTTGTTCTGACAGGCAATGTCATCGTTGGAGGCTCTCCCTTGAGCATCTTGTTATGCATCTCACCAGCGATATCGTGTAGCGCTTCGAGTACCTGTTCCTTTGTGTATCCATTCGCACTCATTCAGCATCACCTTCCTTCATACCAAACCAATCTTCATCTTCGGCAGGAATAACTTCCGCAACTGGGGCTTTTGGTTCAGTAAAATCTTCATTGGACGGTTCCAGGAAATTCTCTACAGGTTCGGCTCTGTCTAGCACCCGTTCTAATGATCCAATATCGTCGGGCTTTGCGTGCTCGGCTTCGGCGACGGCCAAAGCCTCGACTTTGCGCATTTCATCGAGTAATTTCTCATCGATTTTGTTAGCCCCAATAATATCACCATTTCCACGGAAGAAAATATCCGTTTCATTCCAATCACCTTTCGTTAACCCCTCAACTGTAAATCGAATCTCGGCAGATTCACCCGGATTGAGAGTATCTAGTCTCCAAGCCCACAAACCGTTGGTTTCCTTTCTTCCACCTCGAGGGTTTTCGGCCATCTTAACACCTTTAGCTTCGGGCCATTTTGCTAGTATTGTATAGGCCCGAGCCCTTGCAGTGTAATTGTAGATTGTAACTGAACAAATATTCTGCTTGGTGTCGTTATCCCAAGTCACTTCGTCTTCAAGGAATACCGCATTCATTATTCGAGTAATGACCGGAGA
>PANM01000024.1 GCA_002708385.1 Methanobacteriota archaeon
CTGAGGCGTTGCAATGGCGGGTCTGACGGGGGTCGAACCCGCGACCGCCCGGTTAAGAGCCGGGTGCTCTACCTGACTAAGCTACAGACCCAGCCAGCCGACTTGGCACCCCTCTTTAATCGGAACGGTGCGAATCGATATCAGACTAATCTGCCATCGTGCTTGACTAAAGTCAAAACTCCTGTATTCGAAGCCATAACAATCGCGTCACAGATACCAACAAATAAACCAACTTCGACAACTCCTGCAATATCTAATAAAGCAGATTCTAATTTACTTGGATTAGTAATGGTTGAACCAAATGAACAGTCTAAAATGTACCCTCCATTATCGCTTATGAATGGTTTCTTCCCACCTCTCCTGACCACAGGACCAGAACAAAATTCAGCAACTCTATCTGCTGTCCTCTTCCATTCAAAGGGTAATACTTCGATAGGAAGATCGAACGAACCTAAAGTATCAACTTGTTTGCTATCATCCGCAACTACTATCATTCCATTACTTGATTGGGCTACAATTTTTTCACGGGTTAAAGCGCCGCCCCCTCCTTTGATTAAGTTGTAATCTGGGTCGAACTCATCTGCTCCATCAATTACTAAATCGAGCACCCCCGCCTCGGCTAATGGAATCAATGGAATATCAAGACTTTCAGCGAGTTCGCGTGTTGATTCACTAGTTGGCACTCCGACAATTTTCAGGCCTTCATGTTTCATTCGTCGACCCAATTCTAAGACCGTGTAACGAATGGTGGAGCCAGTACCCAGACCTAATTTCATGCCGTCTTTGACGAAATCACAAGCAGCAATTCCGGCCTGTTGCTTCAGCTCCTCGACACCGCTCATGTACCATTGCAAAGAACATCCAGCCATGATGATTACTCTCCGGACTAGGTGCTTTTTTGATAAAAATCCGCAATATCTCTCAACCGTGAGGTTCATTCGTTAAAGCACTGCGGAGTAAATTGAGGGAGTAGGAGGGTCGCTGACAGTGCAAGACACTGAGGAAAGTCCCCTCTCCAAGATGCAAGCGGTCCGGCGCAAGCCGGAGGTCCG
This sequence comes from Methanobacteriota archaeon, assembly GCA_002708385.1. GTDB lineage: Archaea > Thermoplasmatota > Poseidoniia > Poseidoniales > Thalassarchaeaceae > MGIIb-O1. The sequence continues at coordinate 1,053 of PANM01000024.1, forward strand.
GGAGGGCCGGCTCTGCAACAGAAACGTCCCGCGCCAGGCGCACGGTGATCCCGAAAGGGTGAGATTTCCTGATCGCGGCTGGAACGAGCAACCCCGCTGGAGCAAGTCCAAGCAGGCCTGTAATGCATCGATAGGGCCGGGTAGGATGCATAGTTGAATGCGACCAGCTGAAAGGTGAACAGAAAGGGGCTTACTCCCTACACCCTCACTTTATTGTTCAGTGAAAACTAGATTATTCGAGAGTAGCATCAAGTATACTTGAGGATTCTAAAGAACCACTATCTTCGTAATCCAACCATGGCCCATAACCCAGTAATCTAGATCTTAATTCATGCCAAGAAACAATAAGACTTGGGAGTAGAATACTCGAGGTAAGTAGTGCCAAAATAAGCAGTGACATCATCAGAACAAAGAAGTTCTGTAATCCAGGTATTTCAACAAATAATCCTGCAGAAAGCCCTGCGCAAGTAGTTGCTGTGGTTTCAAAGATAGTTTGACCTGTCCTAGAGACTGATTTTACAATCCCAGCAGGAGTTTCACCCTCGTCTTTTATTCGATCAATTATGTGTATTGAATCATCAACACCTATGCCAAAAACTAGGGTGCCGACCATTGCTGTGAAGAAATTGACATTTACTGAGCCCTGACGCATCAATAACGGCTGCCAAAGTACCACCACAGCAACGGCAGCCATAGTGAAGGTAGCAAGACGTGGAGAGCGGAATAAAATCATCATTGTGAATAAGAGTATCAGCATTGTTGCTATGGTAGTTTGACTCTGTGCTTTCTGAATTCCATTATTGATATCTATACTAACCGGTAGTCCACCTGTTAACTTAGAATTGACTACATCTTCCACCCCAAGTGCATTACATGAAAGGGCGTCTATGCAATTCCCCTCTCCATCTAGGTGATCATCAATCGCGTCTCTAAGTGGTGTCGCGTCTAGCAAATTGATGTAGGGTTGAGTGACGTAAACCAGAGTTTTGGTTTCACAAGGTGTTGAACCTCCACAAGTATCTTGGTCGGCATTCATAAGCATACTACGGATTTCAGGACTCAGTGTATCCAAGGCGATATTTACCATATCTTCACGGCTGCTGATAGAATAAGCCCAACATTCAGGCCTCAAAGGATTGGTCGATTCATCCCAACACTCATCGTGAATTAATTCCCATAGACTCCTATCGTAGATTTCTTGACCTGATAGATTTACATCAACATGCACGGCTTTCAGTATATTCACTAGACTGATACTATCGGTTTGAGGTACATTATCCACCTTCTTTTGCATATCTTCAATCCCATCTAATATCGGTAAATCCCTTATTGGCGCTGTATTGTTAACTGGAATTCTGTTTTCTGCGTTGACGATAAACATGTTTGTTTGCCCACCTTGGAAAACAAAGCTATACTCCCTGAGTGCGTCATAACTGGCGATATCAGGCGGAACCTCATCTGAGGAACCTGTCAGAGGTTTACCCATCTCTTCTTCAAGTATGGTAACTCCTCCAACCGTTGAGGCAATTGCGACCAATAATACAACTAGAGTCGTCTTTACAGGAAGTTCGCCTATCTTTAGCCAAATATCTGATTCGAATGCCAATAGTACCGTACCTCCAAAGAAACCTCCAAAGAAGATTGCATTTCCTAAGGTAGTTGTTCCCCAAGTATACAACATAGCACCCGCAGCAAGGGCTACAATACCAGAAATAAGCAATGTTTGCATTGTTGGCATATCAAATGTGACATCTGACTTACGGTAACGAAAAAGATGAACAAGTGCTGGAACCATTACCATTGAGAGAAGAAATGTCATAGTTATTCCCAATAATAGAGTAGTGCCCACTGTCCTCATTGGCTCAATAGGAACTAGGCTAGACCACCTAAGGACACTGAAACCAATTATTGTGGTGATTGCAGAAAGGAATATCGCATGGCCAGTAGTTTGTGCTGCTCTGACAGTTGCTGTCAAACTAATTACTGAATCCCAAGGGTCAATATCATCGTAGGAAATCCCGTCTCTTTGTTTCATCCAAGATTGTTCCAAACGTTCCTCTAGTAATTCTTTCCGGTTTTCTTCTATTCTATTGGTAAAATGGAGAGCATAATCGACCCCTAAACCTACCAAAATTGGGCCTGCGGAAATAATCATTGGGGTCAGTGTGATATCTGCTAAAACAGTAATTCCGAAAGTAACTGCCAAACTCATTGCAATAGGTAAGCCACAAATAATTATGACCTTAGGATTACGATGTAAAATTAACATCGTGATTACAACAAGTAAGCTCGCTAGAGGTAGCATTTTACTTACTAATTCATTGTAAATTTCATTAGAAACATCTTGAACAACAGGCGTTAATCCCGTTACTGTAATCGCTTCACGAGTGGGTCGCTCATCAGCAATTGATTCCGCTTGAGATTTAATTTCAGCATACCCAATACACTCACTTCTTGGGTCATTAGGATTCTTTTTGCTACAAAGGGCGTGAATTTCTGTGTTCACTGAAGAAGACATCAATACGTCTTCGTAGTCTCTTTGACAAAGGGGACAAACGTCACCATCACTATTGACATAAATGAGATCTTTAGCATATTGAATGAAGGCCTGATGGTCCTTTACAATACCTTCTTTCTTATCCTGCCTTGCAGGGATATCGGTACCTTCCATGTCATATTTTAGACCTAATATGACCACTGCGGTATCCCATATACCATCTCCATCGTTGGTGTAGATTCCGTCACCATTTTCGTCAATTAAAGGATGGTCTTGAGTATCCATAACAAAAGAAGATAGCAAACTTTCAGTTTGGTCTACTAAATTATCGACTCTATCCTGGTCATCAGGGATTGAATACCCATGATATGGATTAATCTGAGCGGCTGAGCATTCTTCAACTTGACCAGTTGGAAGACCATATTTTTCTACTGCACAACTAAATCGATAACTGGATGAATTCGCTTCTTTGATTACCTGAGCGGGCGAAAGAATCCAAACGACACCATCCTTATCGCCACGGTCATCTTTGTGTTTATTTAATCCCGCTCCATATCCACCAGCGTTTCGATTGTTATCATCTCCTTCCAACCAAGATAATTGTTGTAAAATATCTATACTGGTTATATTTTCTGTTCCTCTACACTCATTATCCCCATCATCAGCAGGTCCTGACGTACACGTTTGGTGGATTGCATTGTTGGTTTGTACATATAGAATCATTATGTCGGTGGCCCATTGGGTCCGTACTTGCTTCAATAGGTCAGTCGAGTCCGCATCGTCAGGAAGATAAATCTCAACATCTTTGTCTATTTGTTGCCCGAAATCAATTGCATCTCGGCTTACCAAAACAGTAGCAATAACCAATAGAGCTACGATTAAACCAGGACTTCTCAGAATCGCTGAATACCAAAATTCAGTCAGGCGTTGAGCAATCGCATGACCGCGTTTTGATCCTTCATTCAAGAGATTATCTGCAAAGTCAATTGTGTCGCCTACTGGGGAAGCATCAACGGTATCGATTAACTTTTGACCCGCCTCTCTGATAGGTTGTAATCGCTCAAAGAATTGCTCCCAAAAAAGCGACTCATCATCGCGCTCATCATCGGGCACGAGGATAATGCCCCCACCGAGCCCACATGAAACAATCGCATGAGCGATCGGTGGGAGACTAGTTTCTAATCAAATTGCCAATGGTCACCATAGGGAACTTAACGCCGAACGTCTGAAAGTGAATGAGCATCGCCGATGGAGTCGTTAATCATGGCTCGCAGGCGAAGACAACTCGAACCAAAAGGCAAGGATGAAGACGTCCGAATGGTGGCTGGACTAATTACCGCAGCAGTGGTAAGTATAGTCGTAGGTGCTGCGATGTTTATTGCGCCACCAGTAGATGTGGGCATCGAAGAGGGAGCACTTGCGCCTGATTTTGTAGCCTCTGCTTATGATGGCAGCAATTGGGAAGAGATGCGACTTAGTCAACTGTACGACGATAGGTTAGTACTGGTAACATTCCTTGATACCGATTGTCCTCATTGTTGGGATGAAGCTGAAGAGCTTTCCGAAATATATGATGCGGTTGGCGATAATGTATTGTTCATCACGATAGCTGTAGAACTATCGATAACAGGACATGAAAGCAGTAGAGCAGAAGTCGAGGCATTTAGGGATAAATCGCAATTTGGAGATAATGAAAATAATGGTGATGGTTGTTACTCAGGCAGGAAAAATTGTGCTGAAAGACCAGGAGCTCCTCATTCATGGATGTATGTTGATGATTTGTCAAATTCTATTGCGAACGAATGGAAGTTACCAGGCACGCCATTCAATATGGTCTTGGATAACGATGGGACTGTTTTATGGAATCAACAACAACCAGAAAATCACCCTCCGGGAGAAGACATAAGAAATGCAGTTTTACGACTGCTACAAGAGGGTGAGTAAATGGCTAACCCACTCGCAGACCCAGTGTTATTAATATTCATAGCAGGACTCTTTGCTTCTTCTTACCTTCTTGCTGATGGAAGGAAAAAAGAAGGTCTCGAAGGAACAAATAGAACACTTGACGGAAGCCTTGCCTTTGCCACAACAGGACTACTTGGATCCGCTTGGACTTGGGTCATCTACAATGATATGGTCAAAAATCCACTTGGCGGGGAATTTTGTGCGACAGAAGGAATTGTTCAATGTGGTTCTGTAATAGGTGACCCCCGATACAACAATCTGTTCGGTCTATCTTGGGGTGCACTAGGTATGGCTGCATTTACAGCTTTGCTATTCGTAATACTATGCATAAGAATGGATCCACTAGCCAAGTGGTCAGAACAATACACCAACTATGCCTGGTGGTTGGGTCTCGCTGGAGTTCCATTTTTATTCATCTTAATAGGCATAGAAATCTTCGTTGTTCAACATATATGCCCATTTTGCACTATAGCACACCTAGCATTAATTGGATACCTTATATCAGTCTGGATGCTTAGGGAACGTAGAGAAATTAGTGCGTGGTATTGACAAAATATGCAGGGATTTTCTGGATAATCATAGATTATTGAATTGACAATTTGGCGAATGGCTCAAAGTAGAGGCGTGGGTGGCGCAACCATGGAACTAGTAACTGGAGGTGCAGGATTCATCGGATCTCACCTAGTTGACACATTGGTAGAACAAGGCAAAAGAGTTCGAGTGTTTGACAATTTTTCTAGCGGAAGAGAAGATTTTCTAGCCCACCACCAGGGTACTGGGATGGTTGAAATCGTCAAAGGTGATCTACTTGATTTTGATTCGTTAAATTCAGCAATGGAAGGCATAGAAACAGTCCATCATTTAGCTGCTAACCCCGACATTCGTTTAGGTACGGAAGTTACAGATACCGACCTACGTCAAGGTACTGTTGCAACTTACAATGTTCTTGAAGCAATGAGAAATTCCGATGTAAAAAGGATTTCATTTTCCTCATCAAGTGCGATTTATGGAGAGGCAAATGTTATGCCCACTCCTGAAACATACGGGCCTGTAAAACCAATCTCTCTTTACGGAGCAAGTAAATTAGCCAGCGAGGCACTAATTACCGCTTGGTGTGGAACATTTGGCGCAAAATCTTGGATCCATCGCTTTGCAAATATTGTTGGTCCAAGAGGCACTCATGGCGTAATTTTCGACTTTATTCACAAATTAAAGAAGGATCCTAAAAGACTAGAAGTTCTAGGAAACGGACTGCAAGAAAAATCCTACATGTCTGCTGAAGATTGCGTTAGAGCAATGGTGCATATCGTAGACAAAACCGATGAAGCAATTAATTTGTACAATTTAGGCACGGGAGATACGTGCTCAGTGAGAAGAATAGCGGAAATTGTCGTCGATGAGTCTGGTTTGGAAGGAGTTTCAATTGAATATACAGGCGGAGATAGAGGTTGGGCCGGAGATGTACCCAAGACAAGTTTGAATGTCGATTATCTATTTTCAACTGGTTTTGAGCCAAAAATGCAATCAGAGGCGGCTATACGACACACTGCAAGATCTCTTATTGATGAAATCGGTCTTTAACTTCGCCATTATAGTCAATAATTAAGCCTCGGATTCATAACTGAGGTTTTGGACGCCGACATATGAGTAAGCGCTGGTATCAAGAGAATCGGCGTGACCCTTGGAGAAGACAAGCAAAATCCAAGGGCTATCGAGCTCGTTCTGCATACAAACTAAAGCAAATTCAGGATAAGTTCGAACTTATTAGGGAATCAGACGCAATTTTAGATGTTGGATGCCACCCAGGAGGATGGACACAGGTTTCTGTCGAAGAAACAGGTAAGGAAGGATTAGTAATCGGTGTCGATCTAAAATCCACGAGTCCCGTAGAGGGTGCTAGTATAATTCAAGGAGATATCTCTAGGCAAGAAACAATTGATAGAATTGAAGAATTACTAGACGGTAAAGAGTTGAATGTCGTATTATCTGACATATCACCAAAGTTAACCGGAAGATACGATACAGACCAAGCAATTTCACTAGAATTGTCAACTATGACTCTAGATGTAGCAATGGGAATGCTAGCCCCAGGAGGTGCTTTTGTTACAAAAATATTCCAAGGTGTTGGCATTGAAGGGTTGATATCTGCAGCTAAAGATCGATTCACAATAGTTCAAAGATACGCACCCATGGCTAGTAGAAACTCTTCTTCGGAAACCTATCTAGTCTGTAAAAACAGATTACCTAAACCTCGAAAGAGAGCTCGAGGGAAAAGTGCGTACGCCCAAGTTCAAGAACACCTAACTTCAGTTGGTGTCAATGTTGAAAATCAAGATGAAAATGAAGAAATTGTAAGTGGCTTCAGAAAAATCAGTAAAAATGATTAGGCGAATAATTGATTACATTAGGAGTAATATCATCGGCAAATTGGACGGTTACTCCGAGTTTCGATCATACGGAACTATATTTTGCCATTCCGAAGCATCCGAGCGGGCGACGATAGCCTCTACCCAATCTGTATCTGAGCAATTGAACACCTCATGCGGAAGACCTGGTTCAATGTAGAACATATCTCCAGCACTATGAACTACGGATTTTTTACAACCTGGGCCAAATTCGTGCCTCACAGAACCTTTCAAGAGGAAAATCATTACGTCAAAATCCACATGAATATGGGCTTTTGCAATACCTCCTGGTGGAATGAATGCTTTATTCATGGATAGACCAGTGGAAGGAGTATTCTTTCCCGAAAGTCCCGCACCATATTCGATATTATTCCATCCTCGAACACTATCGACATCCCGAAGACCATGGATGCCACCTGCATCCTCAATATATTTCGAAAGATCTACCTGTTCACCCGTAAGGGACAATTCAGATTCGCTCATGTTTACTCCCATCTGTCCGTTAAGTCTCTGGATTACAATATATCCCAAGGACGAATCAGCATTAATGAGGCAAATATGAGGCGCCAGTTCGTCGGTCAACGCTAAAAGGGGGAGGTGGCTCGCCCGCCTCGCTGAGGGACTACGAAATGGCAGCAAGAACCGATATCTGTACCTCCTCTGGTCTTCCTTTGGTTGAAAATAAGAGTACAGCCTTCCCATGCCCAGAGTGTGGAGAATCCATTGGACGAAGTGAAAGATGTCGAGTACAGGCAGTAGCCTACGTATGCCCAAATTGCGGTTTTGAGGGTCCCTGATTCCCTAAGAGGTGTTTTTCACATGGGTCATGTTGTTGTAAAGTACAAGGTCACTATCGACCAGCCAGAAGAAGGAACTCCTGACTACGAAGGTATTGCAAACACAATTTCATCTATGGAAGAAGTACAAGCCTGTGAAATAAAACCACTAGCATTTGGTATGATGTTTATTGAGGTTCAAGCTGTTCTTGGCGAAGGTGAAGGGATTGTCGATGGATTTGAATCAAGTGTCCGAGAAATTGACGAAAACGTTGGACAAATCGAAGCACTAGAAATGGGTCGACTTTGATTGTTTATGACCCGCCTAAGTTAGTAATGGTCTAACGGGGAACGCATGAATTCTCTCATCAAAACAGTTGCATAAGTCCCTGGTGGCAAAGTAAATCTGAGCCTCAAATTAGCACCATCTGGGTGCCACCTATCGGATTCATTAGGGCCTTGTTCCCATCTTTCGGAGGATGAGTCCTCTGAAATTATCGAGGCTTCTTCAACACTAAAATCTCTGAAAACAACACTTAGTGGGCGTCTTGTTCCGTTTGTAGATAAATTTGGAATCTTTTGTACCTGCCAATCGATATGATCTAATTCTGTTGTTTCGATAGCTGTGGCCTCAATTTCCCCTGGTTCGCCTATTGCTAATGGAGCATCTCTCCCGGGTAAAGGCCCAGTGACTGCAAGCCTACCTAATCTGCAATTTCTTTTACATCTCTCTAGGTTAGTTTCTGTAACCAAGGCCATCTTTGAAACATCAACTCTCCCGCTATTTTGAATTGGTGCGACTAAATCTCCCAATTCAGGCTCTAGTAAATCCAAACCCGCGGAAAGGCGGCCAGCCAATGCATGGTTGAAGGCTAAGGATTGCAATGAATGGACGGTCAATAGTTGGAGAGAAGGAGGTAATGCCCTGAAAGCCTTTAGATAATTTTCAGGACTATCTACTAGAACCTGTAGAATACTTTTCTCAAAACCAAGATGCTGTGGCGCTACATCAAGGCAGGCTTGAGGATTTTTTGTTTCGAGCCACATTTTTCGGAAATCTCTAACATCTTCAGCCATCCTAGTTCCTGGCATTCCCAAATATAGATCTACAGCTCTTTCAAAGTCACCCTCAACTACAGCTCTACCAACCTTTGGAGTTACAGGCCTAGTCGCGCCAAATCTTTGCGGACCTATCCAATTTGGAAACGCGTCATCTCCTAACCGGCCAGCCATACCTTCTCGAATATCTAGCACTCTGTGCATTGCTTCTTTAGCATCGAGCGGATTTCCATCGACATCACAACATCCTCGTACATTAATTGTGAATCGGTTACCATCATGGTCACTCATTCCAATTTTTTGATGGGACCTACCCAATATTTCTATATCAGAATCAGGAATATCAACAGATTCCACTTTTTTCCTAGGGGCATCAATAACCAACATCTGGGTGGTGACTGCTCTCTTGTCTTTCAATCCAGAAGAAAAAATTCGTTTTCTACTAATTCCGCATGCACCTGCTAATCTCCTGAGAAAACGATTAGTTTCCCAGTTTCGAAGTGTCACTCTGGCAACTGTGAATCTTCCCTTCTTGTCAAGTACAGGTGTTGAAGATACCTCTTCTACTCTGAAATCATCGATTCTGACCTTCAACAGGCCCCCTATTCCTTGCCCTTCATGAGCCCAGCCATTTAGGCCTAGATATTTCTCAATATCCTCATGACCATCTAATTCAAATGTGGCTTGAGCCAAAACTTCACCGTCCTCAGAAACTGAGGTCGGCGAACTCCTTCGCTATATCGGAACAAAGATTCTTGACAATCTTGTCCGCCTTGGCCCCCTTCTTGACTCTTACATAGAGTTCTGGTTCGTCAAGATCTGGGTGGCCGGTGAAGAAATTCGCATACTCGACCTTGTCATTAGCGTTCAAGCGAGACCTGAACAATTGCAGTGTCGAGTGGTCCTCTCCAATCAAACGTAGTCGGATTTCGGACCCCTCGTTTTTGAGTACCTTCACTGGCATGACGAGCGCGCCACCGGACCTTCCCTTTTGAGGCCTTTCATTCGTTTGTAGGACCGTAGGAGCCCGTGTCACTGCTTGAATTATTTAGCGGTTGGTGATGGGAGAGGGTAATGACTAGGGGTCCGGGCTGGGAAAAACGGGTCTCCTTAGTCTTTGAAAAAGCGGCACCAGCAATAGTTGTACTGAGTATACTAGCAACAATTAGTGCAGGCCTTGCTTTGAATCCAATGCCTGAGTTTCAAACTGACCTCTCCGCTTTTGCTCCAGAATCGGAAGCCGATGCTGCCATAGAAAGAATGGAAGAAGTGATGCCAGCATCACCCCACCGAATCTATGTCCATATTCAGGCAACCCAAGATGGAGCCAACATCCTAGAAATTGGAGCTTTGCAACAACTCCAAACTGATTTAGAAATAGTAAATTCATATTCTGCTGAGAATGGAAATTTCATCACCTCACACATTAATGCCGCCCAAATCCTTCAGGTCTCGTTAGATGAAACGGATAATCAACAACAAACTCTTTCAGATTTCAATAATTGGGATGAACTGTTAGAGGCGATAGTCAGTGATGAAGAATGCACCGACGCCATAGGAGAAGACAGAGCAATTGCAATTGCATCATTTGCCCGTTCCGTCATGCTACATTCCGATTTCGACTATGAACCAATTTGCAATTGGCTAGAAAATGGACACCAAGGAGATCCTACTCCTTCAGCGTCAAGTACGATGTGGATAATTGAGATTAGTGGCGAACTAAGCCCTGATGAGAGATTACAAATATCTGTTGAATTACGCCAAATATTAGAAGAAACCGCTGGAAAAGAAGGTTCAGCATTACACTACGGGGTTGTCTCAGATGATTTGGTTAGCTATGACATTAATGAGTCGACTTTGGATAATCTAGTTTGGTTACTGATTCTTTCCATTCTTGTTGTAGTGCTAGTTCTCGCGTTAGCTTTCCGATCAATAATGATGGTTGCTGCACCATTACTCGGTTTAACCGCAGCATTGGTTTGGACTTACGGAATTAGAGCCCTTGCAGGATCTGACTTTTCTATTCTAGAGGTGGCTGTTGCGCCTGTGGTCCTTGGATTGGGGATTGACTACTCTATTCATCTTCAGAGGGCATACGAAAAGGCAAGAGAGGAATCTGATAGTCCTGCTGAAGCATGGGTTCGTTCGTTTTCGATTCTTAGACTAGCTCTTACCCTATCTGTGGTCACAACTGCATTCGCCTTCTTGGCAAATTTCCTTTCTCCACTTCCTCCTCTGAAATCATTCGGATTAACTCTAGCTTTAGGTGTGGTTTCAGCCTTTGTCGCCAGCACAGTGACAGTTGGTGCTTTACACGTCTTAGTTGAGAAAACTACAGGCAATGTTGCGAGGCGGTCACTAGAATTTCCGGGTTTTACAACTATGGCTACTGAATTCCAAAGAAGGCATACTGCAATTATATTACTCGCTGTTACAGGTCTAACTCTGTCTTCTGTTTTAGTTTCTGTAGGGCAATTGGATACTAAATTCGAGTTAACTGATTTCCTGGGAGAAGAAATGGAGGTTATTGAAGTTAGAAATTCGATGTATGATTCATACGAAGTGGAAGCTTTGAAATCAGTCGACATACTAATCGAACCTTCCTCTGGAATGGATGCATTGACTGGAGAGAGAGATCTCCTTAAGGAATTAGAAAGATTGGATAATCGTCTAGCATGGACAACTAATGTAGTCACTCCCGAAGGAACCGATGCCGCTAGACCTTCTTATGATGGAATATATCCAATTCTTAGGGACGCTATAGAAAACGACCAGACTTTTGGAGAAATGTACAACCTAGGTGTATTTGAGGGATCGGTTGGAGTAACTGGAGAGTTTTCTGAAGGAGACCTTGCATTGGCTATTGGATATCTCTTAGAAAATGACACCATTGGAGAACCAATCCGTGGTCAATCATGGGGTGATCGGACTTCTTCTTTCGTAGCATTGACCGATGACGGTAATGCCCTGAGATTCCTTAGAATGCGTATTGATGTAACTGCAGGAAATAGCGAAGAATCTTCTGGCTTAGCAAATCAATTCAAAGAATTTGAAAAAGATCTAGAGGAGGCTACAGGAGCGAGAGTACATTTGAGTGGAGACCTAATTCTCGTACACAACGTACTGTCTGGACTAGTAATATCTCAAGTGGAATCTACTGCTTTTAGTCTAGCAGTTTCTCTAATTGTTTTGGTATCACTAACCCGAAGATTCGGACCTTCTTTGGTAGTCATCCTACCAGTTGGCTTGGCTGGAACATGGGTTGTTGGAGCGATGGCGATATTGGATATCAATTGGAATGTATTGACTGTCATGATTACGGCACTGACTATTGGATTGGGAATTGATTATTCTATTCATGTTTGGAGGAAATTTGAGTCGAATCGGGACCAGGGGATGGGTACTTGGGCGTCAATGAGAGACATGTATTCAACAACAGGAGCTGCTCTGATTATGTCCGCTGGAACAACAATTTGTGGATTCATGGTTCTGCTCCTTTCACCTGTGCCAGTAATAAAGGACTTCGGACTTGTAAGTTCCATATCGGTTGCATTTTCATTAATTCTAGCTCTTCTTGTTCTTCCTGGTTTGTTAGCAGCTGAGGTTAGAAAATCTAATTCAGACTAATGTTAACTCAATCCAAATTTTCAATCACATCAGATACTTTATCCATGGCCAAACCTTGTTCTCTTGCCACTAGAGCAAGTGCCATCCAAAGAGTAACCGGGCCCAATGCACGGCGTTTCCTTTGTGCTCGTCTAACCACCTCTTTATTTTCGAGGCCGGATTGATTTGCGATCAATTCGATGAGGTGAGGGATACTCCCTTCCGCCCGGTCTAATGGAATATTCCGTTCATCGTAATCTACAGATTTTTTTTCTGAATCTAAAGAACTAATTCTAGGTTCGGAATAACGATAGTTTTCCGCTGGATCTTTTCTAATTTCATTACTTTTGCTAACTCTAGGTTTTGATAGATTATCTGAAGTTGGTTTAATCCCCTCGTTTTGAGATATACTGTATCTCGGTGGAGAAAGCATTCTACGAGTAATTGGTCTCCATCCAAGTCCAGGAATGATTAAGTCAACTCCTGATGAAATTTGTAAGGTATTTTTTTCTTGTTTAATCCAGCCTGAATCGATCAAGGCATCGATTACCCTTTCTGCATCTTGAGGGGAAAACCACTGCATTTCTAGTGACCATAAGCGAACAACATCTGACCTAAAGACAGTTTCAGATACTATTCCATCAAAAACAGAATATAGAACTCGGGAAATATCATCCACCTCACCCATGTCCTTCTTTGGTTGACAAGTAGCCATATGGCTTGAGGCTTACTTGGATGTAGTAAGTAGAAATCGAGAACAAACAATCATTTGGTTGAAGAAGCAGTGTTAACTCCGGACGCTCCGAAATGTCAAGAGATTATATCGCTCGGGACCCAAAAACGGGGCGTCCAATCAATCAAGGGCGTGCTACCAAGCAAGCAGACATTCGCTCAATGTTGCCTGAATCAGGCATTTGGGAACGTATCCCTAGAGGGGACATTATCCCTCTGGCTTCCGGAGAAGCCAAAATAGTAGAAATACCTCGTTCCGAAGGTGGAGGATTGGCTAGAAGAATAGATGGGATATTAGCCCTTAACAGAGTTTTACCTACAAAAATTATCGATGCTCACGAGGTTCTTTGCGAAGCTCTGGATGATGATGAAGGTGTCATTCGGATTGCAGCATTAAGGGCTATGCCTTCATTCGCAATCAAGAAACATGATGATTTATTCATATACCTCTCAGATAGGTTGATGGAAGAAAATGAACATGTGAGGAGAGAGGCGAGAGAATGTCTACGCAAAGTAGCGCCAGTTTTTCCTTCTGGATGCGAGGATATACTCAGGCGAGAATTAAGACATGAAAATAAACAGCATAGGAGTGATGCTTTTGCTACACTAAAAATCACTTCACAAAATTGGGTGGAGACTGGTTGTTTACATCTAGACGAATTAATTCGGGAGGAGGATGTGGATTTACGTAGAAGAGGTGCAAAAATCCTCAGAACAATCACCGCAAAAGGAGGAGCGACCGGTTGGGATTTGATTTCATGGTCGCTACAAGATGAAGATGCTCTGGTTAGAAGATCTGCATCTACCTGCTTACCGACCCTGGCTAATGTCGAATCTAGAGTGGCTACAATTCTTGTTGAAGCCTCTATGTTTGATGAAGATTCAGGTGTAAAAAAGAATGTCATAAAGACATTAAAGACCCTAGATATGCATAGCCCAAGAGTCGCACAACTAATTGAAGACGGTGCAAGAGATAGAGACCCAGCGCTAAGAAAAGCCTGTATTGATCAGCTTTCAATAATTTTCAGTGGAGAAAAATTACTAGAAGTGGCTACAGAATTATTGCGCCAAGAGACTCGACCGGAATTAAGGAAACGGCTCGAAAGACTATCGAGAGATATTGATTGGGAAGGTACAGAAGAGGAGAAAAATCGCTCACTCGCCCCTCTTGACAAGGTTTCAGAAGCATTTACCGAAATAGAATTACCTGAAATTGATGGAGTTAAACCAATTCCAGAAAAAACAATCGAAAAAGCCACTCTTTCAGATTCAGAAAATCTATTCCCACCACGTAGTGGTGAGGTGGAGTCCATCCGTGAAGGTCATAAAGAAGAGTCAGGTCGGCGGGCCGCGAGGAAACAAGATGAGCGAGACTTTTGACGAGAAACTCGAACAATTCGAGCGACTCTGGGACGGCGTGACGCCGAAGGGGATTAACCGTACCAAGTCCCTAAAGTTCCGCCAGTACATGCGCCAACACGTACTACAGAAGTACCACAAGAGGCGTAAGGAACAATTCTCGAGTGCTGATAAGGGGCATTACAACCACAGCTTCTCGAGTAAGA
>PANM01000025.1 GCA_002708385.1 Methanobacteriota archaeon
ATACGGCGAACTCCAGTTGGACGTATGCTGTTCGCCCGTTCCGAAAACCGCACCATGACCTACGGAGGATAGAATGAGCATTTGAACTAACACCCTCGAGTCCTTCGGATTCGTTGATTAATTTGCGACATAGGCACAAAAAAATCCACTCTAAATTTCAGAGTCGAGCAACTCTGCTTCAACAACTTCTTCAATCTCATCTCGGTTTCTAATAATGCTAATCATAGTATCAATCTCATCATCCGAACGCATTCGGATAAGAACCAATGAAGCGACCCAAGCCAATGCAACGATAACAACGATGCCGATTGCGATTGGAGGTATTGCTAGTGATTCAGAAGCTCCACCTATCCCCTCGATTTCGAAGAATACCGGCAGTGAATGCACAGCACCTGCAACAGCATGAACCTCTACTGTGTGATTACCTGATGACAGTTTATCTGGGTCCAGTAAAACATGCCACAAGAACGGAGTTAGAGCACCTATCTCACTTGGAGTGACTGAGTAAGTTGTTTCCATCCACTCCCCGCCATCAATTCGATATTCTACTCGGTCAATGCTTTCTTCTTGACCCCAAGCATGACCGGTCATATTAATCACCTCTCCCGAGGAATGATTGAGTCTGTGATTCTGTAATGTGGGATCAATTAATGGAGTCTGTCCACTATCTCGAAGGAAAATTGCAAGTTCAACCGCTGCCAAAGCATCAACCATACCATATCCAAATTCTCTGTTCCAATATGGATCAATATCGGGTGCACTCGGTTCTCCCCGTAATTCAGATGTGTGTTTGAGAACTTCTTTGATTTGTAATGGAGTCAGGTTTTCGTTTGCCTCCCAAACCAATGCTACGATGCCAGTTACAGCTGGAGCCGCATAAGAGGTTCCACTACCTCTTCCAGTGTAGGTGTTCTGGGATGCATCTCCACCAAGGAAATTATTACACCCTCCACTCGACACACATCCCTCGGCTTGTATTATATTAGTACCCGGTGCACTAATTTCTGGAATTAATTCGTTCACTGGATTACCATCACCATTGTCCTTGCGAGGTCCTCTAGATGAATATCCAGCAATGGTGTCGTCAGACCTATCAACAGTATTCTGATCATCAGTTGATGCCACTGTGATTGAAAGAGAAGATGCGCTCATTCCAGATAGCCCATCATTGTCCTCGCCGTCATTACCCGCAGCGTTAGAAACAGCTACTCCTAATTCCATAGCTTCATCGAGAATTCTACTATGCATGTCAGTTCCATCCGATCCCCCGTTCTCATGGCTGGTTATTCCCCAAGAAAGAGATATTATATCGATTCCATAACTCTCTTCTTCTACTCCTAGCCACGCATCATCTCGATGATCGATAATCCACTGTAGGCCATTCATGGCTGATTCGTAAAATTCCTGTTCGAGAAGATAATTTTCAAATGGCCCCGCACCAACATCTGTTCCTATTCGTACGTCTACTAATCCAGCATCTGGCGCTGAACCGTAGAAATCGGATTGGGAGCCATCCGCCTCGATACCAGTTGCACTAGCCATGCCCATACATGCAGTCCCGTGCTGATTACCATCATCAGGATCGAATGAACCATCATCTTCTCGGCCTCCAGCGAGGATGCACTGCGGGTCCGAATGTACGAAACAAACAGCATCATATCCGGCTACAAATTTTGTATTGAGTCCTGGATGTTCATTATCGACACCAGTATCTACCATCGCGATGTTAATTCCTTTACCTGTTACTCCAAAATCCCATGCCCCAATCGGATATTCTGAAGAATTCATGGCTTTCACTGCCGGAGTTTGGACGTCTCCAAAGAAGACTAGAGAACCGTATCTCTCTATCATCACTACCCCATCCAATTCTGCTAATTGCCAGACTTGACTAGCGTCGACATCTCCAAGTAATAATGCGTTTACTATAGGCAATTCAATGTGGACCTCAAAACCCAAATTTTCCAATGCTTCTTTGTCCACATTTGTAACCTCACGTGAATAAGATAAACCTACATTTACTGGGCCAATTGCTGTTTGTAATGAATCATGAATTCCATTTTTATCTAAATCCATCGACGTATATTCCCACCAATTTAAATTAGGATCCCACCAAATCGGTCCTTGAATTGGGATTTCAATTGTCTGTCCTTTCTCAATTAACTGAACTCCTGTTGAATCTAATGGAGCATGAATGGAATTAACACTAGGGGCTGCAATACTTCCAGCGAGTGGTGACAATAGAATTAGCACCAGCGCGACTGCAATCGACCTGCTGTTCATTAATTTGTGGCGAACTGCCTCCCTTCATCAATGCCACCATAGATTGAGCGATTTTCTACAGCCTCTTTGAGTACTTAATATGGTGGGGGCAGAGGGATTTGAACCCCCCTCCACCGGTCTGGAGCCGGTAATAATACCGGGCTATACTATACCCCCAATCTATGATTAGACGAGTGGCTATTCTCTTATGATGCTCTCGGTTGGTCAGTTTAGGTAAGTGTTTATTTTTCGAAATTAAAAATTACCTAATACCGGACCGACTAGTAGACTGATAAGAACCCAAGACCCTAATATTGCACTTGCTAGACCCCATGCCCTAGGGCGAATACCAACACTAAGGCTACCTAATGTACGAGGTATTGGTCCAGTTATGCCTATCACTCCTCTAGCAATAACCACCGTAAGTCCTGCAGCGAGAACTATTCCTAGAAGCATACAGATTGATAGAACAATTCCTAAAACTCCTGTTCTAGCAATTGAACCAACTCCCTGAGCGATTAAATCAGGAGTCCTTAGCCAAATCAACCAAGCAACCCAAACCCCCAAGTGGACATCATCGCTAAATGAAGATTGATTTCTCCATTCTTGATATTCTGTGGGTAGAGCAGAATATGTTTTTTTTGCGACCCAATCAATCTCTGGGATTTTTCCTGTGGTTAACGTTCTAACGCCATGATAGGTTAGAGTAATTGCAAGGCAAATTTCAATCCAAATCCAAAAAGCCCCTAAGCCAGCTGCTGACATTAGTGAAATTGGTACAGCCCAGATACAGAACCCCACCCCCGCTCCAAGTAAAGTCAACAATATTCCAGAGCCTGGTAAGAGAACTTCGTTTGGCTCTTTATATTCTCTTTCTCTAGGCATAGCGAGCACAAAAAGAGGAAGTAAGGCTGTACCCCACAATAGAGAAATTGGGTCAAATATACTGTGACCTGAACCTCTGGTTGCAGACTCAACGGCATCAGCAATCTCTGAACTAGAATATGTACCTGGTGACCATTCCGTGATAAAACCTCCAGCATCGATAATTATCACTGCATCACTTGCACCGCTAGGGAAAGATTTGCCTACGGTAGCATCCGCGTTATCCATTAATATCGGCCAAGAGCCGTTTACCAATTGTGAATGAGAATCAATATCGACAGCCCTTACTCCGATTCCCGTAGCAATTTGGACAAAAGAAATATCTCTGTCAATCAGTGATTCTGCCATTCGAAAATCATTTGCTTGACGATTCGCATTTGGAGAGCCTGGGACATATAGCCCAACTACAACAGCGTCAGAATCGGAAAGTAATTCAAATAGAGATATTGAACCATCGCCACCATGCTCCAAGAGAGCAAATGATGGTGCTGCTCCATCAGATCGAGGTGAGTTTTGGTCTATATCAGGAAGGTGAATTGCCGGACCGATACTTGCGATTGCAAGAACAAGTATTACCAAATAAGCGGGCAAAGGTAACATCGCTTCCCTAATCGAAACTCCAAGCCAAGAAATGACTCCTAATGGAATCAATATTGCTACCCACGTGCCATTTAGTAGCGCCTTTGGGTCTTCATACACTTCGAATTTCAAGACCCCAATAACATCGCAAGGTTCCGCGGGATCTTGGTCTTGGAGTTTGAAGCACCCATCTATCATGTACAGACCCGGTTCCAGAGGCTTGGATGTTGACCAGGTTAATACGGTTCTATTTGCTTCACCAACTCTGAATGAATGAGGTGCTTCAAAGTAATCTAATCTCTGTTCTTCTTGTCCAAATCCGTGGACCATCGATTCGTAATTATCCATCGGTCCAACAACTTCGATTACTTGGCGGGAGAAATCTGTAGGTCCCCAAGGGGAAATTGGAGTGAATTCAATTCTAGTGATTCGATTCGAGTCAGTAACTTGTTCTAATTCGGGGTAAATTAAATCGCCTGTAAACGTAATTCCACTTCTCGCATCATATGTACCCCACCACAAAGCACCGGGTTGAACGCATTCATGTTCTACTGAAATTTGAAGCGACAATGCATCACCGGGACCTAAATCAATATCATCTAATGGAACCTCAACTTGGAATATGTGGGATTGAGTGTAAGATTCCTCCATCGTCACAACATTAGTAGATATTCCATTAATGAGAGTGAATGAACCCCACCGTAAGGTCACGAAAAATTGAGTTGTTGCTCCAGCAGGAGACCCTGGAATAACATTTGTTTGTCTACAAACCGGTGATTTTGCTTCAAGAGAAGCATAGAGTTCTACCTTTATGGTTCCATTCAATGAAAGTGCCTCTACAATCGGCGTACCCTGAACTTCAACCAAGGTTTGCGGCACCCCAGCTGTCTTTGAGAAACTCGCAGAACCGCCTGGTATTCCAGTCAGAATAGGCCAATCTCTTCTCAGTTCAGGACTCTCTTCGGTGCCATGAAGGAAAATATTGTGAGAATCAGGGATTTCAAGAAAAAGACCAGGGCCCATCTCTTCTGATTCTTGAGCACTTACGGCACTAGCCCAAAATGTGCTTAGAATGAGGAGAAAAATCGCTCCAATAAATGGCCTATTGCCCCTCATGGTTCTCACCTCTTTCTCTCTCGAGGTTGAATGGGCATTCAAACCTCGCGCTCAAATGTTAAATTTTCAGAGTGTTTCTATCAAAAAGTATCGAGCGCTTACTCCTAGAGGAAGGCCGCATCGAAAAGTATAGCTATTAACGCTCCAGAAAGGGTAGCAAGAAAATTTACGCTGTGTTTTCCAATTAAACCTCTATTCTCGAGAAGAGCGCCAAGAATTGAATCAACTTGACACCCAAGCCAGCCAATTGCAGTGACTGCAATCATCAGTGTTAGTAGAGGAATTTCAACATCCGTAATCGAAGAAAGGCTAACTGAGAGGAAGCCTATCAAGGCCGCTCCGGCTAATGCAGCAAATGTTCCTGTCACCGACATACCCCCATTAGTCCCCGCAGGTACCGCTTCCAGATTGATTATACTGCGAGTTCGAGAGTCTAGGCTACCAATTTCAGAGGCTAAGGTATCAGAAGCAGCCACAGAAATGGAGGCACAAGCGGCTAGGTAAGCCCAGTCTGGTTGATCAAGGATGAAATTGATTACAGCAACAATAGAAGCGACGCCCCCATTGGCCATTACATTCTTCCAACCTCGAGCACCCTTGTTTTCTTCTGCAACCCTCAAAGCCGCTTTTTCTTCATACTTCCACAAGGTTGCTAACGAACCAACTGCCAAGAAGGAAATTAGAATTGTCAACCAAGTCCAATGACCAAACAAAGAAACCGGGAGGCCAATAATAGCCGCAGCAATCAAGCCACTACGGTTAAGCATTCCACGAACCGCTGAAAGCATCATCAAGCCGAATACAAGCCCGACTGAAATTAACTGGTCAGAGGTAGGGTCCATTGTCTACGATACTGTTCCAACAAAGGAGGATGATGAAGCATTCCCTAGATGAAACTCAATCATGGGGTAACGAACGAACACCCTTGAAAACCGCTCTCGCTATAATTAGTAACCCTGTGATTAATACGGCAACCCATGCCAATGATAGAATAATTACACCACCCGAACCAAGACCTAGGATTCGTCCTAATAGGTCGATTCCAACGGAGGTTCCATTCCAAAAAGCATGGCCTAAGATTGCTAAAATCAGACAAATAAAAACGTTTGAGGGAGGCAAAATTCTGATTCCTTCATTTTTCCTATATTCAGACGCTTGTGATGAAGTAACTAGGGCATGGCTAATCTCACTAGTTGGCAGATCCATGTTATCAATCGTTTCTCCAGTTTTCGAATCAATTAATCCCCATACATTCTGACTTTCTTTTTCTCCCATTATTTCTTCAAAAGTCGGCCTGAAATTATCATATCCAGAATAATCTCCATCCCCATCGACATCAATTCCAAAATTTTCAACTAAATCAACGGATTTGATACTTAATCGATTTAATATCCATTTCATTCGTTTATTGGTTTCAGTTGTTTGAGCAAAATACCCTAATCCAAAACCGGAAATTCCAGTCCACAATCCATGTCCAGGAATTGAACCGATACCTCTCATTAATGTGGTCAGTGTTAGGGTAATGGCCCCGCCCATTCCACTTCCAATGATATACGTTAGATTCTCAATCAAGGCAAAACCCAAACCAACTGTAAAACCTATTTGAAATCCCTGTCTTGCATTTCGAATAGATGGTAAAAATAAACAAATTGCGAGGAATTTGAATATTTCTTCACCAATTGGTGCACTAATAGTTGCTGTTAAAGCTAATTCAGTACTTTCTGAAAGGCCACCTGGAAGTAGGAATGGAAAAATAAACGAATTAATTATCAGAGCTGGAAGTGCAGAAGCCATTCCAGCAATCATCCACGCCTCGGCATCTCTTCTTCTTGTTGGCAAACCAATTATTTTCGACGAGGTTGCCCACCAAGCGAAAACAGGAATTGAAAATGCAGCAATTGAAAGTATCATTACAGGTAAAAATGAAACAATGAAAACGATTGATAATATATCCTCATCTCCAGATAGTAATGACAAAATCAATGGAATTGAAAGAGCAGAACCAACCACAATAATCACGACGAAAATACCCCAAACTTGGCGAAGTGGTGGTAAATCTAGTACAGAGTCATCTGGTATAATAAAACGTTTAAATTTTGTTTTTTCTAGAGTTTTTAGCGAACCGCCTTCCGTTAAGGGGTGGTGAGTTTTGCCCTCTGCATGGGGTATGGCTAAGCGAACATGTACCAATTTAGGTTTATGTAGCCAAATTAGAACTGGGAGAGGGATTAATGAACATACGGCTCCAAAAGCAGTGAGTACAGATTCATTGTAGATTAATCCCGCAATAATGACTGTAAGGCCAAACCAAATTAGAATAAATGCTAGAATGACCGTTCCTAACATTCTCCAGTAATTATTCCATGGCTTGCTTTTTGTGGCCAATTGGATGTTTGGGGGTGCCACGGAAAGCGGTGCAGGGTCCTGTAACAAATATCGCTTACCACTCGCATCCACAATAATGCGTGTCATTGTATCACCTTAGTGTCGCTCAGATCGCCCATCACTCGCGACACCCAAGGCATCCGGTGCGGTTCCTCATCACAGCGACGAGACGTGGTAGATGGCTTACCATTTGAGTTTCAGCCTTGATTTCAGCTGGAACTTAGGATTGCTCCACAGGAACCGCAATATAGCTCGACTCGATTATTGTCCTTTTGCATGGACCATTCACCGCAAGCTGGACAAGGAGGTAATCCCCTTTCGCTCGGAGCAACTCTAGGTCCTGAACGGGGCTTTTTTTTCTTAGGAATATACCATCCGCTCTTTGGTTTTCTCACCTTCGGCATATTATTTCTGGCACCAGACAAACAGAGGAGTCTCAAGACACTTTTGGACCGTTGATGTGAAGTGATAGTTAGACTCCGCATGAATATGGAATGTGTTGTGGTTGGCGCGGGTGTATCTGGCCTATCATGTGCAATTAGATTACTTGAAAGGGGTCATAATGTTCGAGTTATGGCTAAAGAATTTTCACCAGATTTGGTATCGGATGTAGCTGCCGCTTTGTGGTACCCGTTTCTAGCTCATCCAATCGAGAAAACTGATCGCTGGGGTGCTGAGACCTATACGGAACTAATGAGATTAGGAGAACAAGAACCTATGTCTGGAATTACAATGAGGTTGGGTAGAGAATACCTTCGCGAAGTTGTGGAACTTCCCGGTTGGAGAAATAATATCACTCATTTTCGAGTTCTAGAATCTAACGAAATTCCAAAAGGCTGGATTTTTGGATGGGAATTTGAATCGCCAATTATAGAAATGCATCACTACATGCCTTGGCTATTGCAACGTACTCGTGAATTAGGGGGAATAATCGAAGAAAATATAGTAGAAGATTTGGATGAGATTTCTGCAGAAGTTATTGTAAATTGTAGTGGTATTGGTGCTAGGGACCTATGCCAAGATACAGAGGTCAAACCAGTTCGTGGCCAGATTATCTACATAAATCAAGACCCAGGATTTGGTCGGTTTGACCAACAACCAGAGACCTTGACCTATACCATTGCTAGGAGGGATTGTACAGTACTTGGAGGAACTGCTCAAAATGACGATTGGAGCCTTGAATTACGTGATTCTGACCGTGAAACTATCCTACAAAAATGCGAAGCAGTTTGGCCCGAACTCGACCGAAGCAAGATTATCGGAGAATCAGTTGGACTACGTCCTTCAAGAAGTGAAGTTCGTTTGGAATCTGAGATCGTTAATGGCACCTTAATCATCCATAATTATGGACATGGAGGTGCAGGAGTGACCCTTTCCTGGGGTTGTGCTGACGAGGTTGTTTCACTTATCGAGGGCTCTTGATGGATGAGAAATCTGAGATTTTTGATATAGTCAATGATAGTGACAAGGTCATTGGATCTGCTAGTAGGAGTGAGGTTCACAATAGGGGTCTGAAGCATAGGTCTGTCCATCTACTAATTTTCAACAAACAAGGGTCAGTCCTACTACAAAAGAGATCTATAGAAAAGGATACATTTCCAGGAACGTGGGACTCTTCAGTATCCGGACATGTTGATTCGGGTGAGACCTATGATGAAGCCGTAATTAGAGAATCATGGGAAGAATTGGGAGTTAAGTTCGACGAGGTTCCAGAGAAGATCTTCAAAGTGGATTCTTGTAAGGAAACTGACAATGAATTCTCTTGGATTTTTCGGCATTTTTCAGAAGGTCCATTTTCACCCAATTTGGATGAAATTTCTGAAATTAAGTGGTTCACAATGCAATCGTTAGATGATTCTAATCTGGAAGACTCAGCGGTATTCTCACCAGCCTTTTCATTAATTTGGAGTAAATTAATGAATAATCCAGAGGGCGATTCTAATACGCAGATTTAGTAGTGGTAATTACTACTGCACCAATCTTGTAAGGATCTCCATTAGAGGAGGGTCGTCTGTCTTCTAATCGGCCCTTCCAACCATCTTCGATTGTGCCGATTGGAATTCGAATTGAAGCGCCTCTATCTGAGACTCCGTAGGAGAATTCGTGTATACTTTGAGTCTCATGAAGACCGGTGAGCCTCTGCTCGTTGTGTGCCCCATAGACATCGATGTGCTTCATGATATTCTGACCAAAGGCCTCGCAAATCTGACTCATGAGCTCCTCTCCACCTTCATCTCTCATTCTTCCATCACTGAAGTTAACGTGCATTCCTGAACCATTCCAGTCTGTAGCTCCGAGCGGCTTTGGATGCCATTCAATCGATAGTCCGTATTTTTCTGCATTTCTTTCCGCAAGATATCTTGAAACCCAAATTTGATCGCCGGCTTCTTTAGCCCCCTTTGCGAATATTTGGTATTCCCATTGCCCCACTGCAACCTCTGCATTGATTCCTTCGACATTCAAACCTGCATCTAGGCACATGTCAAGATGGGCTTCGATAACATCCCTTCCGAAAGTGTTCATAGCCCCAACAGAGCAATAGAACTGGCCTTGAGGAGTTGGGTCTCGAGGAAATCCAAGTGGTAGGTTGGATTCAGGATCCCATAGGAAGTACTCTTGCTCATATCCGAACCAGAAATCGTCATCGTCTCCATCAATAGTAGCTCTACCGTTTGAAGCATGAGGCGTTCCATCAGCATTCAGGACTTCACACATTACAAGATAACCATTGATTCTATCTGGATCTGGACAAATGAAAACTGGCTTCAATAGACAGTCTGAATCACCGCCTTCTGCCTGCTGGGTTGACGAACCATCGAATGACCACATTGGACATTCTTCAACGGTTCCACCGAAATCTGATCTAATCATCGTTTTGCTTCTCATGCTCTGTGTAGGCTCATAGCCGTCTAGCCATATGTACTCAAGTTTGGACTTAGAGGTCATAGGGATTACGCGAGATTAAGCGGTTAATATATTTGACCATGCGTCTAACAATTCACATAATATTTGTACAATATATTATAATAACTCTATAAAATTGTACAATTGTATATAATATACTGTAAATAAAATACAATTATGAAAAATAATACTCGATATTACACAAAATCTCGACAAACGAAAAGTTATGACTTAACTTGATTAGAAAATCTCTTCCTTACAAGCACCTTCAAAAGTGTGATTTCCTCGAACAAACTCAATGGGTCTAAAAGATGCGTGGAGCATACCCGATTTTCGCCGTTTATTGATAGGAAACGGCGTCAATATGCTTGGCAGTTCCATCTTCATTATTGGAATGGGGTGGACCATAGCAGAGGTGGGCGGCCCCAAAGCCTACGGCATGGTTTTCACCGCCTATTTTCTTGGACACCTACCTTTGTTATTGTACGGAGGAATGGTTGTTGACAGAATGCCGCGGAGGACTGTTGCGCTCATTTCAGATGTTTCCCAAGCAGTACTAGTCTTGTTAGCAATGGTTGCATTGATGGCGGGCTATGATGTGATCAATACTTTACTTGTCATTACCTTCCTTACCGGAGGCGCCGGCGCATTTTCGATCCCGGCTATTGGCGCCTTAGTCCCAGACCTAGTGGAGGAGGAAATTCTACCTCAGGCTAATGCCCTCAGAGGCGTGGCCATGACCGCTGCTTGGATGCTGGGACCATTAATTGGAGGTTTTACAGTGGAAAATTGGGGAATAGAGATATGCCTTTTCCTTGATGTGTTGACTTTCCTCTTTAGCGCGGTTGTTTTGTGGACCATAGCGGAGATTCCAATTCAGAGGGATAAAGATGCTGAGAGTCTGAAGGAAGAAGTGGCTGAGGCGTGGGCTTTCGTCAAAACTCAGCCATGGCTATTAGCGGGAATTGTGATGGGCATGATATGGCATGTCGGCGACTCAGCGATAGAAATAGGAATCCCTTTCATAATTGAAAACAAAGGACTTGGTGCGAAGGAATTCGGAATCTTCGGCGCTGTTGGTGCAGGGGGCGCCTTGATTGGTTCGTTGATAGCTGGTATTAGGCCCATCTCGAAGGAATCCAGAGGCCTAGTATTCTACGTACTGATAGGTAGCATCGCATGGTGTATGCTGATATGGGCAATGCCCATACCATTCCTACTAATTCTGTTATTCGTTCTTATCGAGGGAGTTCTAGGAGGAACCCTAGTAGTAATATGGAGAACTACTATGTCTGATAGTGTGGACCAACACCTAAGGGGTAGAGTCAACTCCCTCGATGCGATTGGTTCCCTAATTTTCATCCCTCTATCCCCTCTAGTAGGTGGTTGGATGATAGCCGAGACTAATGTTCTGACTACCTTCACTATAGCCGTCTCGATAATGGTCCTGACAACGATGGCCGGTCTAATCGTACCGTCATTCAGGCGCTTTGAAAGAGTTGACTCCGATTTATTCCCAATCAAGCATTCTCAAACTCAATCTGACTAATATCAACATCGAACCATTTCTTGTAATATTCATACTGCAGCCTGACTGTAAATATCAGAAGAAGTATGTAGATTGTCCAGGCGGCTGATGTACGACCCATGTAAATTGGTAATTCTACCAGAATTAGTCCATCGAAGATTATGCAGCAAATAAGGTAGAGCACGCGTCCGAGGGTGAGGAATATACTCTCCCCCTCTTGAGCAAGTACTCGCTTTAGTCGGTTTTCTCTCCATGTATCTGCTGCCCTCTTTAATCTCCAGAATGCAGCTTCCTCCTCCTCTCTCTTATCAATGAATTCAGGAGGTTCGATTTCAACTTCCAGAGACGATTGCGAGTCCTCTGGCATCTAATCACTCAATCTGTCCAAATCGTTTGGACTGAGAAGGTCTTCGGTGACTCAATCATCCACCATAGGCAGACTGCCACCTGCTTCTACTGGGAAATGACAGGAAACTTTGTGCCCGCCTGAAACTATATTCAATTCGGGTTCGTCAACATCACACTTGCCTTCGACGGCAATAGGGCACCTTGTATGGAAACTACAACCAGTTGGTGGATTTGCGGGGCTCGGAACATCTCCGGTTAGAACTATCCTCTTCTTCTGGGTATCCTCTACTGTTGGTTGAGGTATAGCAGACAAAAGAGCATGAGTGTAGGGGTGAGCAGGCTTAGCAAATAGTTCATCTGTTTTTGCAATTTCTACTATCTTTCCTAGATACATCACTGCAACACGATCACTTATGTGGTTGACAACATTCAGAGAGTGAGTTATGAAAATGAAGGTTAATCCTCTTTCCTTTTGTATTGAGTCAAGTAGATTCAGAACCTGTGCTTGTACTGAAACATCTAATGCAGAAGTTGGTTCGTCTAGGAGTATGAAATCAGGATCCAAAGACAGAGCCCTCGCCAATGCAATCCTCTGCTTTTGACCACCAGAGAATTCATGAGGAAAGCGGGTCATATGATTTGGTTTCAAACCGACAATTGTCAGTAAATCAGCAACTTTCTTGGTTAATTGCGCTCCATCTGCTAGTCCGTTTACGATAAGAGGTTCAGCAATTATTGAACGCACTGACATCCTAGGGTTCATTGAACCGCCAGGATCTTGAAATACAATTTGCAATCGGCGACGAAGTTCCTTACGCTTCATACTGAAAATGTCCACACCTTCGAATTGGATGGTGCCCTCTGTTCTTGGTATCAAACCCATGATAAGACGTCCAAGAGTTGTTTTACCGCAGCCAGATTCGCCGACTATGCCAACAGTTTCTCCTCTTTGGATATCTAAGTCGACTCCATCTACGGCGCGTACATGAGCAGTCACAGGAGAGAACATCCCTGCCTTGATTGGGAACCATTTTCGGGCATTTCTAATTTCGATTAATGGAGATGAATCTTCACTCATTGTCAAAACCCACCCCCTGATTTTAGGAACTCCTCTGAGGAGAATTCAGACTGGGCATTCTGTAAATCAACGGTCAAATCGGTATGATGACAGGCAGCGAAGTGACCTGCAGAAACTTCCTGCATTTGGGGGGGCTTAGTCCTGCATAAGTCATCAGCAAATGGACACCTTGGATGGAATCTGCAACCATCGAACTTTTCATTGGGATCAGGCACTTGACCAGGGATTATTGGTAAATCGACTCTCTCTTCACCAGCTTCTTTTATTCTTGGTATACTGTGTAAAAGGCCAATCGTGTATGGCATTCGAGGTGAACCCAGAACCTGTTCAAGGGAACCAGTCTCAACTACTGACCCAGCATACATCACAGTGACTGCATCACAGGTTTCTGCAATTACACCTAAATCGTGAGTTATCATCATGATTGCAGTGCCTTCTCTATCCCTTAGATCTTTCATTAAATTCAGAATTTGAGCCTGTATAGTTACATCAAGAGCTGTTGTGGGTTCGTCAGCGATCAATAATTTAGGCTCACAGGCCATCATCATGGCAATCATCACTCGCTGCCTCATTCCTCCCGATAATTCGTGAGGATACATCTTCACAACCGCCTCAGGATTTGGAATTCTAACCTCTTTCAGTATATTTACAACTTGACGACTGTGTGCGGAATCAAGACTGAAATAACTAGAAAGTTGGATTGGAGGTATTGCCAGTATGGCAATACTCAGTATTATTGTCATCAATACTCCAAATGGAATCCACAACAGAACAATAATAACAATCCAAGATACAAAAAGTAGTGAATATTTTTCCCTTACGAAATTCTCTAACACCCCCATAGATCCTGTGCTAAGCACAAGAGTGGGTTCGGCAGTCCCAACAGAGTTGTCTAATGATGAAGGTACAATATCCATTGCCTGTTTATTCCTGTAAGGAATTACAGATGCTCCTATTAGCCATACAAATAAAACTACAAAACCAAATAGGAAATATTTGGAAGCAAGTAATCCAATGGTTTCATCTGCGTTATTTGTTTGGTGAATCCCTAGGATTACTAGAGTTGCGATTATGATTGGCAAAGCACCATTCCAATCGTTTCGCAAATAATTTACCAGCAATTCTATTGGGCTAATAATCGCTTTTGCGATTTTGAGGAATTGATTTGTTTCAGTATTATCTAGCCTTCCATGTTGCTTCAATACTTCAGAAACTTGCTTTTCAACCGTATAAAGAGGATTTAGGGCAGTCATTGGTTCTTGGAAAATCATCGAGATTTTATTACCTCTAATTGAACGCATAAATCTCTCATGTCTACTTCTTGGTGCATCAATAATTCGTCTTGAAACAAAACTTATTGTAAATGCAATTAACATAATAACCGAGGCTTGTAATCCCTGTATTGGTGCAAAAAAGGTCCAAAATAAACAAAGTAGTAACCCTATAGTGAAGAATGAACTGAAATATTTGAGTATTGAGAGAGTTTTTTCTGTGTTCTCGGGAGTTTTGTGAATTAATTCTTCACCGTCAAAAATAATGCTTCCTTCATCAATATCACAAGTTGCTAACCCGATTGTAACGAGGGAGGTCACTGACTTACCACAACCAGATTCACCAACGACGCCCATTATTTCACCTTGGTTTACGGAAAGTGAAACCGAATGAAGAGCCTCTACGGGGCCATCAAGCGTGTCAAAATGGACTCTGAGACCTTGTATATCCAACAATTTTGACAAAACTCTCACCTCCTATTTTTGGGATCGACGACGTCCCGCAATCCGTCACCAAGCAAATTGAATCCTAATGTAGTGTAGGCTATTGCCAAACCAGGGAATAAAACTAACCAGTAATCCTGGGGGAAATGGGACCTTCCATCAGAGACTAATTTACCCCATTCGGCAGCACCCGGCTCAGCGCCTAAACCTATGAATGAAAGGCCAGAAGCAGATAGAATGGTACCACCAATGTCCAACGTAAATGCGACCAAAAGTGGGGCCCAAGCATTTGGTAAGATATGCCTAAACATAATTCGACCAGAGGGTGCGCCTACACTCTTTGCAGCCTCTACAAATGTCATTTCCTTGACATACAATACTTGGCCACGAATCAGCCGTGCATATCCAGGCCAGCCAGTGAATACCAAAGCGATTTGAATCTTCCACAATCGATCGAAATTATCAATGATTACAATTTGGTTATCTGTATCATCTGACCATGAAAATAGAATAATTGCAGCAAAGAAGATTATCGCCGTTCTCAGGGTAAGATAACGGTAAGGATTTTTCCAATTTAGCGTATTTAGTGCTCTTTCAGAGAACCCTTCTATGCTGAAATTCTTTGTCATTCGATTATCCAGAGTTAGTAACCCTGCAAACACGGAAATCACAATGAAACTAAAAAATAGCCTCCAAGTTCTAGTATCGCTCGTCTCAAAGAGACCTTCCCATATACCATACAAACCTAATGGAAGTAACAAAACTGCCCCCAATCCTACAGCAAGTAAGGCTGCAGGTTCAATTCGAGATAATGTATCCTCCGATCCGGGCATCAATACAGAAATAATTGCAGACCTAAATGGGACTATCAACATTAGAATCAATGGTAAAATGGCTAGAGCTAATGGGATTGCTAGGTTATCTATTGCTTGCAACGCTGCTACGAAAGCAAGTGCTAAAATTAATCCAGGAACTGCAAAGAAGATATCTGTAATCCTCATAATTACCTCATCAACTCTACCTCCAAAATATCCGCTAATACTACCAATAATCGTACCAATGATTACTGTCAAAGTAGCCACTGTAAATCCTATTGTCAAAGACACTCTGGAGCCATAGAGGATTTTACTGAACAAATCTTGTCCTTCATCATTGGTTCCAAAAATACACACATCATAGCCCTCAGGCATCCACCAATGGTGCATTTCTTCATTTTCGAATTTGTAAATAAGTTTGATTTGAGTGACCGAATTATTTTCCATCAATTCATCCGCTATCCAGAAATAACTATTGTTTGTTGGATCAAGATATACTAAATCAATAGAAATCGAATTACCATTCCTATCAACAACCTCTTTGAATTCGGTAACAACTAGAATATCCTCATAGAAGGAATTGTCTTCGGCAATTTTTACTGGACTCAAAGCATTAGTCGCATTTGCATCCCAACGCCTTAGGTTAGTCAGAGAGACCTTCTGATTCCTAGTGTCGCATTCTTCTGAAAATGGTGCGGCTTTTCTAGGCTCGTAATCGATATGCCATACATCTCTTGTGTCTTGTAAGTTCCTACCGGGGTGCTCAACTGCGATATCATCAGCAAAAATGGAAACAGTAGAAATGGAAATGACCATCAATAATCCCGCTACAGCTAGTAATGACCTTCGGTAAATTTTCCAGCCTCGCTGTAAATCATACCTAGCTTGGGCTGCTCGCTCAAGGATTCGACGACGGCTTTCAGCCCTATCCTCAGAGCCGTCTTCCCAACTCATTCTAATCTCACCCTTGGATCAACTACGCCGTAGAGAATATCTACAATAAGATTCGACATTAGGAAAATAATGGCAGTGATTAGAGTCACTCCCATCAACACAGAGTAATCTAAATTGATGATAGCATCAACAGCAACATTACCCATTCCATAGAATGCAAAAATAGATTCTGTAAGGACTGCGCCGCCTATTGCACCACCTATCGAAAAACCCAAAATTGTGAGTATTGGCACCAATGCATTTCTACAAGCATGAACGATAATAACCCGAGATTCGGACAATCCTTTGGCTCTAGCAGTTCGGACATAATCCTCATTCATAACTTCCAATAAACTTGCTCGCATGTAGCGTAACAAAGATCCAGCACTTGCAATACCAAGTGTGAAAGAGGGCAATACCAAATGTACTAAGGTATCATTGAATAATTTTGAATTAGATGAATAATCAGGATGAATATTTGCTAATGCTTCATCAGTAACAAACCAGCTGTCTACTAGATGGAAGCCAGTTCCACCTGAGGGATACCAAGAGGGGTAACAGGCTATTCCTGAAATTGCAGTATCGCAAAGGCTTGAGGTACGATCAGGATAAGTTAGAGCGGTATCATGTCTTCCATAAATTGGCAGACATCCACCTTCCGTCCCAAAGATAGGGTCGCAAATACCTCCCACATCTGGACCGGTTCCAAAGATTAATTGAAGCATCATTGCTAACCAGAATATTGGAAGCGAGACAAATGCGATTGCTAGAAAACGAGAAATGTGGTCAAAGACTTGGTCTTGCCAAACAGCACTAAGAATACCAAGTGTAATTCCAATTGGGTAAGCCATCAATAATGCAAACAGAGCCATTTCCAAGGTTACAGGAGCAGCATCTCGAACAACCTCTGAAGTAGGTCTGTTATAGGTTGTAGAGTCTCCCCAATCGCCTTCAGCTAAATTAACCAAATACAACCTAAATTGTTCTACAACTGGCTCATCTAATCCTAACCGCTCTCTTTGAAGTTCAAGCATTGTTTTACCAGTCACGGGGTCAACTAAGCCGCATCTTTCACCGCATAAAATAGCAGCGGGATCTGCAGGGATAATCTGAGCTATTGCGAAAGTAAATACAGTGACTCCAATCATCACAGGAATCAGAAGAATTATTCTTCGTACGATGAATTCACTAGTCTTCATGGAATTACACAACCGTATATCTCTCAATCATATTATGAAATAAATCACTGTTGTGAACATATGCTTCCTTTCTTTCAATGCTTACGCCTGTTAATCGTTCGACTTTTCCCCCGCGCCAGCAAATCCCGACGCGGGGGTTTTCGTAAATCAGAAATTAATTCTGGTTTCAGTTATCAGCATTCGCCGATGTATGATCCGGAGACCTTCGCCAACTTATCCCAGTTGAAGAAATAGTCTCCACCAATTGCATCGTATGCAGGTGGGCACATGTGGTCAGCACCGACTCCTACACCAGCATACTGGCCTAGTAGAGCCATTGTTGGTGAGGTGACCCAGAGGTCGTATGCATCTGCATATAATTGCTCTCGAGCATCCGAGTCTTGTTCCTTCCTAGCATCTAGCAGAATTTCGTCCAATGCATCATTCTCGAAGTAACCATGGTAGGCGTCTCCACCAATGTCAGCGCTTCCTGCGAATGGTGACCAGTAGTTATCTGGGTCCAAGTAGTCAGGTCCCCAGCCGATTACCCAAAGGTCCCACTTTCCATAGATATAGTTGTCAATCACAGTTGCCCAAGGCTGATCTGCGTTGTCATTTGCTATACCGATGGACTCTAGGGCAGGTCCCCAAAGTTGAGCGACAGCGATTCTTTGGTCGTTACCAGTGTTTGTTAGAATTCTCAACAAGTTAGGTAGGCGACACTCATCACCATCACGGTCTGCCTCTGCAACTACTGTTGGTGCTCCGGTTAGAGTTAGAGAAGCACAGTCGTATTGGCGGATGAATCCTGCATCATCGAGGATTGTTTCTGCGTATG
Organism: Methanobacteriota archaeon; assembly: GCA_002708385.1. GTDB lineage: Archaea > Thermoplasmatota > Poseidoniia > Poseidoniales > Thalassarchaeaceae > MGIIb-O1. The sequence goes on from PANM01000025.1 coordinate 18,562, forward strand.
CGAGGTCGTAGGTGAACACTTCGTACTGAGTATCATCGTAAGGGAATCCAGTTGGAATTGGGCCGTAAATTGGTATCAATTCACCCTTGTATGCTTCAGTGTGGATTGTGTCATAGTCTAGAGTGTAGCTCAATGCTTGTCTTACAGCAGAGGTACTTAGTACGTTACAATCGTTGGTTCCGTTGTTGTTACAGTCGTGATTCTTGATGTAATCTGTTTCTCCATCGGCCATGTCTGCCTTTGGCTTGAAGTTGTATGGAACATTCACAACACTGTATGTTTGGCGGTAAGTGCAGCGGAAGCCATCCTTACCATTTGCATTTGGAAGATCTTCCATGTTATTACAGAATTCAGTCTTCTGAGCAGATGGGATGTATGCTCGGTCGACTTCACCGTCTTGTAGAGCAAGTACACGTGTCTGAGTCTCTTCAACTAGGTCAACAACAACTCTGTTGATGTTGAAATCAGACTCTTCCCAGTACATCCAGTTTGGCTCCATTACCAAGCGAGTACCACGAGCCCATTGCGAGACCATGTAGGCGTTTGTTCCAGCGCCAACCTGTGCCTCATCCATGAATTCATGACAGAAATCATCGGAAGACTCGTCAACATCTGTTGTGTTTACATCATCTTCTACGATTACTCTGTTAGCCTCACATAGATCTGAGTTGATTACAGATCCAACAGTGTATGCGATTGTTGCTACGAATGCAGCAGATGGGTCGTAAATCTCTACAGAGAATGAATAATCATCGATAACATTCAATTTCTCGCCGCCCCAATCATCGTGGTTGCCATCTGCGTCGTTACAGTCGAAAGACTGAGTTAGAATCCAGTTGACTCCGGAGGATGGTGCACCCATTCCAATAACACGGCACCATGAATATACTGCATCGGTGGAGGTCATGTGATCTCCATTGCTAAAGTATACATCATCACGTAGATCGAAAGTGTAGGTTAAGCCATCAGCACTGACACTGTGTCCAGTTGCCAATCGAGGAACGATTATCGAACCTCCGTCACCATCTCCTTCGTATCGGTATAGTGTGTCATAAACGTTTGAAATAACATCTCCAGACGCTGAATCATAAGCGTCCGCAGGATCGTGAGTGTCTGCCTCACCAATCGTCATGTCTGTCATTTCACAAGGGTTGTTTGTACCCAAGTCACGGCACTTTCGCGATACAGATAGGTTGTACCATGCATCGGAGAATGCCATTTCATCATTGGCGTATGCGGCCATAATGTCTCCTTGAGACATACCATAGTCGCAAGAGCCGTCATCTTCCTCAGCGGCGGAATTGTAGTTATTCGCGGCTTCGTCCATACAACCCATTACGGTGTCAGGCATGGTGCAAGATCCATCATCACGGGTCGCAGCCGGGTTGTAGTTTGTTGCAGCAGGGTTAGTGCAACCATCTACAGGCTCGAAGCCCGGATCATATTCACAAGATCCATCGTCCTTTGTGGCTTCAGAATTGTAGTTATTGGCGTCTGCATAAGTGCATCCCAATATTTCCACAACATCATCACCATCATCATCATCATCTCCGCCGAGACATCCGGCAAGAGCTGACGCAATCATCAGCGTACACATCAATAAGGCTCTCATTTTAGAGTCCATCCTCAGAATGGAGTCTATGGTTCATATATAGTCTATCCCTTTATTGCTCATCAAAATCGAGTTTTGCTAATTAAGTATTATAAATAACACCTAGTGTTTGTTAAATCTCTACTTGAAATTTAATAATTTCATCGGCGGAAAAAACCATTGTTTTTGATTAAAAATAATTGAAATTGTGGTGGACGTGCCGAGATTTGAACTCGGGGCCTCTTCCATGCCAAGGAAGCGCGCTTCCAAGCTGCGCCACACGCCCAGTGAGATTCCGACCTGCGACGGCCATTTAAGGAGAACTGAGCAGGACGGACCATGAGTGGAGGGGGCATAACTGCAAGTCCGAATGAACCCCCAAATCTGCCTGAGGGAATACTCGAAGACTTAACCTCGAGATTAACTCGTGATGATGCGCCATTCCTTCGTTACCTTGCTAAAGAATTATCATTGCAATGGGCCAAATCTTCTGACAATAGATTGGGATATACTCGGTTCGAATATGACCATCATGAATTGTTTAGAAGGAGACGATTGAGAAGCTCCCCAGGACCGATTACAATTGCCCTTCATCCTCGATTGAGGGATGATGAAAAATTGTATTTGCACACACTTGTTCATGAGTTACTTCATGCTGCTGGGTTAGTGGATCATGGAAATAGGCACCAGGAGCTAGTACACCAGATTGCTCCTGCTCCAAAATTATCGGAATCAGTTGTTTTGAGGAGCATGCGAGAAGAAGTACTTGCAGGATTGCCAGAACAATCTTGGATTTGTGGCGAGTGTGGTCATACTTGGGAAAGAAGAAGAGTCTCATTACCCCAGCGATGTCCAAAGTGCGCCCGTCCATTCAGCGTTCGTAAATGAATTAGAAGTTGAATAGGCTGGCAAAACCACCATGAACTCATTACCTCCAAGGTAGCCCCATGGCCTTGCCGCCAACTCCTGAAGAGGTAACCTCCTGGATTGATGGTTTCATCGCAGAAACCTTCCCTACCTTGATGGCAATTATTGCTATTGCAGCATATTCAGGTTTTGTTTTCATGTTCTACCGATTATTGGCTAGGCGTGATATTCTAAATCTTGATTTGAGCAAATATGACCAATCTATGGGGGGAAGAATTCGTGCATTTTTCAAGACTGGGGCTTGGTTGATTCAATATGCTTTGGCAATCCCAATTCTTATTGCCTTCTGGACAGTTGTAATGGCTGTAATTCTAACATTGTTAGCAGATGGTAATGACCATGCAAGAAACGCCCTCATCTCAACATCTGTGGTTGGCTCGGTGCGTATTCTTTCTTATTGGACTGAGGATTTGTCTCGAGATGTTGCCAAGATGCTACCCTTCGCAGTTCTAGGTGTATTCTTAGTTGGCTCAACTTCGGTTGAATTTAATGAATTTGAAGAACTCATAGAAAATCGTACTGAATTGGCAAAGTCTTATCTTAACAGTCTAATTTTACTTTCAATCCTAGAAACCGTTTTGAGGATTTATCATGGATTTAGAGAATTGATTGGTGGACAACGAAGAGTGAATAAGAAATTGAAGAAAATCGCTAAGGTAACAGGTCGCTCAAAATCTGAAATTCGCGAAGACATGTTAGACGATGGAATTCTGAATTATAGTACAGATACAACTGATGATGAAGAGGATTCAACAGCTTGATTGATAGAGAAAATCACTACCATTCGATGTGCAGGTTTCACAAAGGGGAAGGCCCGCGCTAGGGTTGGGTGCGTGGTGTAGTCTGGATATCATGCTGGCCTTCTAAGCCGGTGACCCGGGTTCGAATCCTGGCGCGCCCACCACCATTTCCACGCTCCTAGTCCCGCATGGATTCACCGTTTACATCAAATACACCGAGCAGGTCGGCGCGCTGCATGAAGCGAGGTTCCCGTGCGTGGAAGAAGGCTGGTAACCAACGCTGGAAGTGGCGAAAGAAGAAGCTGCGAAGGCGAAAGGCCGCTCGTAAGCAAGCTCGTCAGTGAGACTATTCGTTTGATTATTTACGACTAGGACTCGTCAGAACCATCCAAGCAATCAATCTCTCCGTCATTGACCCATTCGATTGGAATTTCTTCTCCACTTCCGCAAAGGAACCATTCTCCACTTGATTCTGGAGCGATGAGAATCATTATGATCCAAAAGATTTGAGCCAGGATAGTAATTGAACCAGCGGCTACAGCTAGCCAAAAGCCAGCATTAACCATTCCTTTGTGCGAAGTGGCGGGGAACTGCTCGAGTTTGTTCCTATTCATGAAAGAAATAATTCCAGCAGGGATTACAATCAAAAGATTACATAGACCAAAAATTGGCAATCCAGCGGTACAAAAACCTGTGAAAAGTCCGATAGAACCTAAAACGACTGCAACAATTGCATAGGTGCCTAAACTACTATCATCACCATTGAAACTAACATCGGGGCCCTGACTGACAGTAGGCTCTCCCTGTAAGGTAGGAGAAGATGGCCTGACATTCCATTCGAATTCCCCCTCACAATATGGGCAAGCAAATTCTCCAGAGGCATCGTCATCCAGTTCTATTTCCTCTTGACAATGCGGACAAAGAATTTCTACCATATATCACTTGATTGAGGTCTAGCCTTTATTCCTTTTCCCGGCGAACTATAATCGTAATTTCCCTAATCTCAGAGAGACGAGACGAGGTCAGCGACAACCGATGCAGGGTTCTCTGCCTTTGTAACTCCACTAGCCAGCAAAACACCAGTAGTCCCTAATTCAATTGCAGCGGCTACATCTGCACCATTCTTGACTCCAGCTCCACAAAGGATCCCTACTTGTTGGGAAATCTCCCTCACTGCCGCTGATGTGCCGCTAACTATTGAGGGGTCGGCAGTTGTAACAGAAATATCTCCACCAATTAACTCAGGGGGCTCAACCGCGACAAAATCGGGCTCTAATGCCGACAATGCCCTAGCCTCATCGATATCTGCTGCGCAAGCGCATACAGTGAATCCTTCTGGGACTTGGTCAAGTAACATGGCCACATGTTCAATCTCAACTTTGTGTTCTGCATGATTAATCAAAGTCCCAGACGCACCTCTCTCGATTGCGGTAGAAGGGTGCAGCCAGCCTGTGAATGAGCCAAATCCTACTGGGTCTAGATGTTGACACCAGACCTCTAAATTCGGTGCTGCAGCAACAACTGAACTAAGGTCAAAAGCAGATACTGCAACCACCATCCGAGCATTTGTCTCAACGCTCGCAATTGCTCTGGCTAAAGCTTCAGCACTGGCGCCATGTGCGGTCTCGTATGTCTTCAAATTGACCACAACTAGAGGTTGGTTCACAGCTATGCGAGAAGCATTAACTCTTTGACGCTGACGGGGATTAATCCAATACCTAGCACTGATTCTTAAGGTTATGGCAGGTAAGCCGGAATGGACTGAGCCAGTTCTTTCTGAGCATTACGAAACATCAAATCTCATCGACTTAGGTTGGCTAGAAAAATCAACTCGGCATCAATTCCGTTGGCGTACTCTAAAGGGACCTTGGGTGACTTCGAAAAGAAGAATAGCCTCAAAAAATTCTCTCGTAAAGGAATTCCAAGGCTCAATGCCAACCGATGTCTATGTATCTACATCCTCTTGGCTAGACCCAGTTAACTTACCACGAATGAAAGATAACAAAAAACCGACACCTATCTTGCTCGATCATCTCGTTGTTTTTGACATTGACATGAGACCATTTTGTAAGAAAAAATTGGAAGTGGCGAGATTGGCAACATTAGACCTGAAAAATTGGTTAAGCGAAAATACCAAGTTAAAGATTCAACATATTTCGTTTTCAGGAAGCAAGGGATTCCATTTAATCGCCAAAGATCCGAATCGTGATTTATTTGGCGAACCGGATCCGAAAATAAGGGAAGAAAAAGTCAGAGAGCAAAGGAAAGAATTGCTACAAAGAGTGTTGGATGCTGACCACCCAGTTGACCCCGTAGTCACTGCAGACACTCGGAGAATCATTCGTGTACCTGGAACTATTCACGGTTCTACAGGTTGGATTTGTAGTATTATTGAAGACGATTGGCTTGAGAAATCAGTAGAAGATTGGATAGAAAAAATACCAAGACATGATTTAGCAATCAAGATACCAAAGAATCCTCCATTTTCTTTACCCAAATTATCTCTTGGAAAGAAATTTACTAAATCACAAAATAAAGCAAAATATGAGTCTGAAGAATTCATCAGTGTGGAGGTAAGTACACATGTGCATGGAACAAAAAATCGTTCGGCCTTAATCACATACCTTCCCCTGAAATGGGGAGAGCCTAAACAAGCCATTTCTCGGGCTCAAGAGCATTTTGAAGAGTTAGATTTGGGGCCAGTGGCATATCTTGAGGATGGTAGAAATGTGCTTGCTATCATCCCTAGGGCTTTGCCTAGAGATTACTTAATCAGCAAATTAAGCAAAATTGGACTGAATGGCTTTGCACATGATTTGAGAAGATTTGAGCATGCATGGGTTAGAGTTTCTGGAAGAATGGTAAGTGATAGTTGGGAATCAGAATTAGAGCCAATAACCGTCTTGGGATATGAGGCGAGTTCAAGATGTAAATTTCCATGGTCTTCGTCTCATTTGGATTTGTGCAAACGTCTAGGTTTGCCGATCAGAGTTGATTCCTCAGAGTTTGCAGGCTCTAAAGAAGCCGCGATAAGAGTCGCTGTCCGGCGCTGAGTTTATGTTCTGTGTCGGTTTCCATCAAATGTCCCAAAGAAGGAGCCCAGTGGGCAATGACTGCTGTTGCGTACCGCAACGTTCGTTTGGTACCTCACCGACCTCGGCGCCGGGACAGCGCCGAGGTCATTCTAAGGAGCGACTAGTGTGGCTGTAGAAATCATATTAGCCATTATTTTGATGTTTTTTAGTGGAATATGGGCAGCAATCAAGTTTGTAGATGAGCAAACAGATAACAAGTTAGTTTTCTTTATTCCTGCAGCATTGCTATCCTTGTTCGTACTTTCTGGAATTGGAGATGATTTTGCTTTCTTTGCATGTCTCTTAACTTTCGGACCAATAATTGTGATGTTAGTGTATGTTGGCTTCCATCAAGGTACGGAAAAGGCCGTCAACTACGGACTCTCTCAAGGCAATACGCGACGGATTCGAAGTCGAAAGGCACCTGATCTAAACAGAAAACTAGCACCCAGTTACATTCGAGCTTATGACAGATTGATAGGATATATTGAGGCTCGCGGGGGAGCGATAAAATCTCGAGAAGATGGGATACACAGACTTTCAGAAATTTGGGGTGTCTCTGAGTCGGAAGTAGGGAGATTCTTTGATAGCCCCTATGTGATTAAGGTGCTTGACCTCAAGGAAGTAGTTGTTGAAGAAAATAAGCAAGAAGTCATCGGTGATGAATGGTGGGAAGAGGGCTACGAGGTCAAATCAGAAATCAAATCATCAGTCAATTCTGAGACTGGAGATTTATGTGGCCATCCTGGATGTGGTACATCGGTAAGCGCATTCGATTTCAGGTGCTATACATGTCGAAATCGGTTTTGTCCTGAACATGCGGGATCAAGTATTGATTGTCAAAAATGTTCCAATTAATCAGAGAAAAATATTTTTCTGATTAATCGATGACTGCGGCACGAGACCCCGTTCTTTGATAGCAGAAACCATTTGCTTACCGGATTTACTATGACCATACATGACTGTTCCGGGACTCACTTGCTCATTCCAATAATGTTGGAAAATAGCAGCATCCTCTTTGTTTTTGCAGAGTGCTTTCGGAACTGAATGGAACATTGCGAGCTTATTCTTCTTGGAACGAATATATTTTGCTAGAACTTCTGGTAGCATTTTACTAAGCCAATTATCTGTGATTATTTTCACTTCTCTAGGAATAACGTACCTAGGATTATCTAGAGGGCCTAGAATTTCCTGCATAGCTGCTGCAAAAATTGCTGATTCCTCTTCATTTGCTTCTTTCAGATATGCTCGCATCCAACCTCCACTTCTGGAACCCCCTCCAATTTTCGCATCTGAGTTAATCAATCCTAATTCCTTTAGCGACAAAGCAACAGTTTCACCAATTGAAATCACCAATGAATCGTTGTTTATCTCATTTGTACCGATGCCATTCACATAGAAGGTTGTCCCACCCCCTAAATTCATTTTGATTTCCACAGCCTCCTTGGGTTCTGCGTTGAATGGCTGTCCAATATTCCAAAGGCCCCTTGTTCTAGGCCTATTTTTTGCTCTAAGTAACATCTCTTCATTGAAGATATTCATGGTTTCCGATACACCCTCAGGTTTTGCTTCAGTAAATGCAGCATGAACGTGGCCAACCCCTTTCTCTATAGCCCCATCATCCCCAACACCGTAGAGCTGTTTGTGCTTTCTTTGGAACCTAAGGTAGTCGTCGAAGCCTTTCTCGTATTCATCTGCTAGGCAAATAATGTCCCAATTATTTGCCACCTTCTCCGGCCAAAGTTTGTCTAACCTGAATGACCTACCCCTCAATTGATTGATACTCATACTCGTGGTTACTGTGGTCAAATCGATTAGAACATTGATTCTACTCGCATCCCAACCCTCTCCAAGAAGTCCTCTAGTGCCTACAAGACAATTCGTCACGCCTTCTTGGAATAATTCTGTAATCATCATCGTGTAATATCTCGGGAGCCAATCTTTACCCTTACCTCGGATTTCAAAATATTCTCCTCGCCCGATATATTCGAATTTAATATCCAATCCCCTTTCATCAACCCACTGTTCAAATCGAGGGAATATTTTCTGTAAAAGATCATCATCGACTAGAACCGTGGTTCCTGTCATCAATACTGGATTTAGCCTATCGGTTGCCTCGGATTGTAGCACTGCTCTGTAAGCGGCAACTGCACCACCTGCTTCTTTGTCCAATACGTCCTCAACCAGAGTGGTAGCAGATGTTTTCTCGAAATCGGTTACAATAACCGCTCGGATATCGGGGCCCAGTGCTTGCATTTCAGTTGTCAGAATTTCTCTAAGAGCGTCATATTTTGCTGAAGCATATGCCATCACTCTACTAATTGGAGATGCACACATTCTAGCACCTGAGCCTGTGATTTGAACTCCAAGTAATCGTAATTTCTGCTTCGCTTCATTTGCTAATTCATGGTCCTTCTTATTGCTGGAACGCATTAACCCATTACGGATATACCTGTCAAGAATAGTAACCATGTAGCTCTGACTATTTCCATATCGGACCATCTCTGAATCTGGAGGGGGGATGTTGGCCGGAAGTCTCCTTCCATTTTGTACTAAAAAGCCTCGGGCCGAATTTGCCAACCCAGGGTCCCTTTTGCTGAATGAAGCCCAGTCTGAGGCTTTTCCTGCAGGCAAATCTAGTTCGGATAAAGTTCTGGCAAGCCAAACATCTAGCCCAGGAACTCTGTCCTCTGAATCATCCGGACCCCCCCTCAGAGTTTTGATTAATTCCCTGAAATCTGTTGTTGCATTTGCAATATATTTCAACTCCTTCTCTGAAGGTCTTACGAAATATGCCAAGTCTTGGTATGGAGCTAAGTTCCCATCCCTAACTAAGGCTGGAACCGGAACATCATAGTCAACCTCTCCAAATAAATCGAGATACATGTTATCTTCCTTTGCAGCATCGTCTAGATCCGGTGGAGTTGCGGTTAGACCCAATACAATTGGTTCATCTAAAAATTCAACAATTTCCAAAAGAACCCTACCCCAATGTTCCAATAAATGATGGCATTCATCGAGTATAATCAGCCCCACGCCAGCTTCCTTGAGTCTCATCAAATTGGCTTTGGCAGAGTCATGTAATACCCAGAGAGCATTTCCATGTTCAGACAAATCATCTCTGACTTTTTTCCTAAAATGACCCAATCTATCTGCATAGTAATCTGGATTTTTATCTGCCAAATCTTCGATCCAAGATATCGCACTTTCTCGATCTTCAGCCTCAATTCTGTCTAAATCAGGAGTCATCAATTTACTAATCCAAAGTTCCATAGCGGATTCGTCTAAATCGCCTCCACCTCTCTTTGGAAGTGTAACAGATTGGTAAGTTAGAGAGGTAAGAATTCCGGGGTTCTTTGGGTCGGTTCCAATCTCATCACCTCTGCCGTCCAAATTGAACAATTCCTTTGCCCTCTCAACCCACTGAGCCTGTATGGCCGAATTTGGGCTCAGGACCAGAGTTGGTAACCTTACTAGATCAGACCAAACATACAATCCAAGAACGGTCTTTCCTGACCCGGGGGGGGCTACAATGAGTAACTCTTTCGAATCATTTTCTAAATCCTTGCGAATAATTCCAGAGGATGCAACCTGGGATGGCCTGAGTTTGCCTGAAAAAGCAATTTTTCCAAAATCTGAAACCATACTACTTCACTCTACAATCGTTTCGTGATCGAGAATTATTCCATCTATTGATGAGCCGTCGTTGATTATGCAATTATTTCCGATTAAGCAATTCCTTATAGAACAATTTTCACCAATCTCCACGCCCTGAAGAATAACTGAATTCTCTACAATAGTCCCTTTTCCAACACGAGAATTTCGCGCAACAGAACTTGAGATTGTTTTTCCGGAATTTACGACATTATTCCCAAACCATGTACCGCCCTTTGTCCCACCTGTGGAAAATCTTCCAGAATTAATACATGCTTGTGTTGCCTCAACAAATGATTCAGGAGTGCCAGCATCTACGAACATGCCTTCGAATGGGAATCCGTTCAATTCTCCATTTTCTGCAATTTTCTCATACACATCTCTTTCCATGCTATGTCGGCCCTCCGGCATATAATCGAAAATCTCGGGTTCAAGAAGATAGGTTCCTGCATTGATTAAATTTGAGAACGCTTCTTCGATTGGAGGTTTTTCTTGGAACCTCATTATTTTACCCGTTTCCTCGATATAATCAGCTACTCCAAATCTCGAAGGGTCTTCTACTGGCCAAAGTGAGATTGTAGCTAATCCCCCATTTTTCTTATGAAATTCTAACATATCTTTTACTTTCAAACTTGTAATTAAATCTCCATTAATCACACAAAAGGTACCATCTGAAAGATGTGGACGACAATTGGCAATTGCTCCTCCTGTACCTAAGGGCTCAGTTTCCTCGACGATTACGACTTCGTATGGAAGGTCGATATTCGAAAAATAATCTCTCATTTGATCTATACCATAACCTGCAGCAATTAGCACCTTATCGACTTCAGATTCAGGAAGTACGTTTAGCACATGTTCAATCATTGATTGATCCAAAATCGGTATGAGCGGTTTAGGGATAGAACTGGTCCAAGGCCTGAGTCTAGTACCAAACCCTCCGGCTAGAACCACCACGTCCATGGTTTGTCGGGCACAATTACCACTTTCAGCACTTCGTGTCCACGACTCCTCCGCATAATGGTTAGGCGCATCGTTGAAAGACAGTTGTTGGCTCGCCGTATCGTCGACATGAACATTCACGAGTATCAAGGGAAGGAATTATTTCGTTCTGCAGGAGTAAAGGTACAGGAAGGAGTGCATTGTAAATCCGTTGAAGATGCACTTGCGGCTTATGATTCCCTTGGCTCAAAAGTTGTTGCTGTGAAGAGCCAAATACATGCAGGCGGACGCGGAAAAGGCAATCTTTACTGCCCAGATTCAGGAGATTTATTGATGGAGGGGGGAGTAAAGATAGCTTTTTCGAAAGATGAGGTCAAGGAATATTCTGAAAATATTCTAGGGCACATTCTAGTTACAAAACAGACCGGTCCCGAAGGGAAATTGGTCAGTAACCTATACGTCGAAGCAGGATGCGAAATAGAACACGAATATTATCTGGCATTATTAGTCGATAGGGAGGCAAAGGCTGTGCTAATCATGGCCTCAACTGAAGGCGGAATGGATATCGAAGAAGTAGCAGAAAACACCCCAGAAGCGATTCACAAAATTTGGGTAGACCCTTCGGCCGGCTTACTTGGTTTTCAAAAGAGAAATTTAGGAATGGCTCTAGGGCTCTCGGGCACCGCTTTGAAGGACTTCTTTGGAATGATTGGTAAATTATACGACGTATTTACTTGTAATGATTGTTCAATGGTAGAGATAAATCCACTTGTTCGCACAAAATATGATGAGATGATTGCTCTAGACGCAAAGGTTGGTTTCGATGAAAACGCATCATTTAGGCACAAAAAGTGGGATGAAATGAGAGACCTGTCCGAAGAAGAGCCTACAGAAACTAGGGCAAATGAAGCGGGGCTATCCTATGTCAAGTTAGACGGTGATATTGGCTGTCTAGTCAATGGCGCAGGACTGGCGATGGCTACAATGGATGTCATCAAGCTCTACGGTGGTGAGCCCGCCAATTTCCTCGATATCGGGGGAGGAGCAAATGAAGAAAAAGTGCAAGAGGCTTTCGAAATTATCTTAGAAGACCCCAACGTAAAGGGGATTTTAGTGAATATTTTTGGTGGGATTCAACGATGTGATATCGTTGCGAAAGCGGTGCTTTCGGTTTCAGAAAATATGGGTCTAGAAGTTCCTTTGGTAATCAGACTTTCAGGAACCATGTTCGAAGAAGGTAGAGCGATTATAGACGCCTCAGATCTAGATTGTACCTCTGTAGAAACACTGGCAGAGGGTGCCGAATCGATTGTTGGATTGATTAGAGGTGAGTAGTATGGCTATCTGGATACAAGAGGGTTCGAAATTATTAATTCAAGGAATCACCGGTTCCCAAGGTACTTTTCACGGAGAAAAGATGGTTGAATATGGTACTGATGTAGTCGGAGGAGTGACTCCTGGGAAGGGAGGTCAAATCGTACAATTGGCCGACAGGAATGTTCCAGTATTCGATGGTATGATTGAGGCAGTGGAAAAAACCGATGCAGATGCCACTGTCATCTATGTTCCGCCTCCATTCGCCGGAGAGGCTATCATGGAGGCTGCAGATGCCTTCGATCGAGTAAAAGGAGAAGGAGTAATTGTTTGTATTACAGAAGGAATTCCAACTCTAGACATGGTAAAGGCAGTGGCTTACGTAAATGATAGACCTGGAATTCGGCTTATCGGACCAAATTGTCCTGGAATCATAACCCCGGGGGAAAATGGTGGATGTAAAATTGGAATTATGCCAGGTCATATTCACTCTAAGGGTCGGATTGGAGTAGTATCGAAGTCAGGTACTTTGACTTACGAAGCAGTTGCACAAACCATGAGTATTGGAGAAGGACAATCCACCTGTATTGGAATAGGTGGTGATCCAGTAAATGGAACAGGATTCATTGATTGTTTGTCAGCCTTCGAATCTGATCCTCAAACTGTAGCGGTAGTTATGATCGGAGAAATAGGTGGCACCGCTGAGGAAGACGCGGCTCAATGGGCTGCAGCAAACATGAGTAAACCGATTGTAGGATTCGTTGCAGGATCAACCGCCCCTCCCGGAAAAAGGATGGGGCATGCCGGAGCGATTATCTCGGGCGGGAAGGGAACAGCCGCTGAAAAATTTGCAGCATTCGAAGCGGCGGGAATCCACATTGCACGAGACCCATCTGAAATCGGTGCTGTCTTGAAAGTGGCTCTGGAAAAATCCGGTCTTCTGTGAATACCGCAGATTTCTTCCACAGCTCATGGTGAGACTTAATCCAAAGAATGCCGCCAAGCATTCGTGAGCTTACAATCGCGGGTGGTCGTAGTTGGTGGAGGTATTGCTGGTTGTTCAGCTGCTTTAGCACTAGCAGGAAGAGGTGTCAATGTAACTTTGATTGAATCATCCAATCGGCTCGGAGGACGCTTCAAGAGCGTTGAGATTGATGGGCTTAGTAGACAAATTGACCCGACTCAGAATGTTATATTCCGAACATACAGCCGGTTTCTTCAATTGTTAGCAACCTGCGATGCAAGAAACTCTGTTAGGATAAAAAACTCGACATCTATTCCATTCTTGGAGGTGAATAATGGGGAAATTTCTTACATCGAATCTGGAAAAATGCCACCTCCTAATCACCTAACTGGTTCTTTCGTTAATGCTAATTTTCTTGGTTTATTTGATAAAATTTCTTTGCAGAAAGCCCTCAAAGCAATACAGATTATGGATGAAGAAATTAGGACATCACAGGACGATATTAGTTTTCTTCAATGGTTGCAGGAAAATGGCCAAACCAAACGGGCAATTAATCGATTTTGGAATCCAATCTGTAAAATGGCACTAAACATCGCTTCATCTCAGGCAAGTGCGTCATCGGCAATTTTTTTGATAAATAAGATATTATTTGGTCGGATTGATGCATTTGACCAGGGCTGTTTTACAACTGATTTCACAAATATCGTATCTTCATCTCTGAGAAAAACCCTAAATTCTGCAGGTGTCGAAGTGCACCTATCTACATCGGTAACTAGTTTATTCAGAGACAAAGATACTGTAACAGGAGTTAACACAAAAGATAGGTTTTTCCCAGCAATAACGGTTATTTTATGCACTCCAATTACTGCCACAGCTAGACTACTGACCGGTTCAACAGCAAGTCATAAATCTCACGATGTTGCTGAAAAGCTAACCAAATTAGGAAATACCTCTCAAATCGGAATACATGCATTCCATGAGGGGCCATTCTTACCCGTTGGAACCCCATTTGTCACTTGTTGTGATGAGCCATTGATTCAGATGCTTTTTGACCGTTCTAGTGAAATTGATGATGGGAACAGAGATGGCCTACCCGGACACTGGATATGTAGCCCAGTTGCCTTTGCTGATGCATATTTGGAATGGGATGACGAATTAATAAAAACAGAATATCAAAGAGTTATCAATTCGGCATTTCCAGAGGCTCCGGGGTTGCTAGATTTTCATGTGGTTAGAATAAATCATTCCTCTACATCTCTAGCAATGGGATCCTCACGCCTTCGTCCAAATGCATTGGAAGCAGGAGAAGGGGTAATTTTAGGAGGCGATTGGATCAATATCGATTGGCCGTCTTGTCTTGAGGCATCAACGAGGGCGGGTCTAGTAGCAGCATCGGCATTTTTGAAGCAAAACTCTGTGAAAGATTTTACAGATTGGCAACATGACGATAACTGGCCTGATTGGCCATTGCCTCCTGACAGAGGCGATAAGAATTGGAGAACTTGGGATTAGAATACTCTCGGAAATGCAATACAAGTTGAAAATAGGGAGGTAGATAGATTATGACTGAGATAATCAACGAACACATCGATGGATTGCTCAAAGCCACCTCTCGTTCTTTTCATTTGACACTGACAAATTTACCAAAAAGTGTCCGAGACCAAGTGGGTTTACTGTATCTATTAGCCAGATTGGCAGACACGATTGCAGATTCGAAAACAGAAGATGTAATTGCATTAATTGAAGCTCTAGATGGTTACCAAAATTGCCTTATTGAAAATGAAATTATAGATTTACAAGATATTGCAAACATGCAAGATGACTTAGACGAAAAAAGACTGTTAGAAAATCTAGATTTTGTTATATCTGAATATCGAAAAATCGATCAAAAAGATACAATTCTAATGCAACATTGTTTGGATGTAATTATTTCAGGACAACGTCTTGATTTAGTTCGTTTTGGGGCTTTGGGTTCTGAACTTACTAGCCTAAAAAATGACTCGGAGTTGGACGATTACGCCTACAGGGTAGCGGGTAGCGTAGGTGAGTTTTGGACTGCAATTACATTACAAAATGAATTATCCGGAGACGTATCTGACACTGAACTCTTTGATGAGTTGGGAATACGCTTTGGTAAAGCACTACAAATGACAAACATACTTAGAGACATTCCTGCGGATTTAGCACTAGGTCGATGTTATATTCCGAGCGATAGACTAGATGAAATCGGATTAAATCATCACGACCTGAAAAACCTAGACTCAATAGAATCATTCAGGCCTCTTTATGACTACTATCTTGATTTAACTTGCGAACATTATAGTGCTGCAATAGAATACATTAGAATGATTCCAAGGAAGTATCGTAGGCTAAGAATGGCATGTTTACTTCCAGTTGTAATTGGGTTGGAAACTATTGGCCTACTTCGAACAGGAAATGTTCTGAACTCTGCTGAAAGAATTAAGGTTGAAAGAAGTAGAATAAAGAAAATTGCTCTTTTTTGTGTGATATCAACAAGAATCAAACTTTTTGAAAATAGAATTCTAGAGAAAGCCACCTACCGATCCAGAAATGGCATTTGAAAACCGTCTGGGCCGCTGAAGCGGCCCGCGCGCATGCGTGGGTGAGGTTCAAGAGCGGAAGACGATGGCTTCTGATCGACAAGACCATGCCTCGAGACTCTAGTATCAATTCCGCAGAGGGTATGCGGTATGACGCTGAGAGAAGCATTTCTTTAGTCGAAGCGGATATTGAAAATCCTGGTATTGAAGGAGTTAGATCTACTGTCAGCATAACACGAGAAGCTGCACGTGCGATTTCAATAACCGCTCTCGAAACTCTCAGAGAAGGCGCCCGATTCATGGGTGTTGCCGGTTCTAGAGGTGAATTGGTAAATCCATTTGGCCATATAGACGCCGCAATTTGGTCGGAACCAGAAGTTCCTGCTAACATGATTGAGACGGCCTACGATTACTGTGAGGAATTAACACGGATAGAAGCCGGAAACTTCTATCATTCCTTCAAGTATCTCCCAATCGAAGCTCGCCGAGCAATCTGCGCTTACTATGCATTCTGTAGAAGAGCTGATGATATTGCAGATGGCGACTACATAGACTCCTTCCCAGGTGGTTCATCAGACGACCCTGAATCTGTAGAGTATAGGGCTCACATCGAAAGGTTGACCGGAACTAGTCCGGTAGTTGCACGCGATCATTACGATGATAGAATGTCTCAACTTTTCTATTACAGGAAAAAATTGTCAAGTGCATATGGTCAAGTAACATCCACAGACCCGATTTTCATAGCCCTAAAAGATACAATTCGTAGATACAATATACCAAGACAACTACTTGATGATATGATTAGCGGGATGGAAGATGATTTCCATCGAAATCGATATGAGACCTTTGAAGAACTGTATTCATATTGTTATCGAGTAGCATCAACAGTAGGATTAGTTTGCATAGAAATTTATGGATATTCAAAATTAGAAGCTAGAGAATACTCAGAAGCATGGGGTATTTTCATGCAACTTACAAATATCATTAGGGATGTTGCTGAGGACGCAGAAAGGGACAGAATTTACCTTCCAATGGAAGATTTGCGCAGATACGGAATAAGCGAAGAAGACATCAAGAGTGGGGCTAAATTACTCGAACATCCGGGGTGGAAACCATTTGTTGAGGAATACATTAAGAGAGCCGAAACCTATCGAGATAAAGCATTCAAATTACTTCCAATGTTGGATAGGCAATCTCGATACTCTCCTGCCGCAATGATGGCCTTCTATGAATCCATACTGAAGAAAATAAACAAGAAAGATGGCGATGTATTTTCTGAGCGTGTCCAACTTTCCAAGGCAGAGAAAATATCTCTAGCTGCATATGTTTACGGTAGATATCGCTTCCTTGCTCTGTGAGTAATAAGCGGATTTAGAAGGGAAAAACAGAAGGGAAGATTATCGAGCATAGTAAATCGGAGGCATACTAATGAGGGTGGCAATACTTCTTGAGGAGCGTTGTAAACCTAACAGCAACGCATTTGCATATCTGAAGAAATACTCCGAAATGTGTGATAGAGATTGCATTCAAGTAAATGGGAATAAATGTAGAATTCTTGAAACTGCTTGCCCTGTGTGCTTCACTAGAGCTAAACACTGCCCCGATGATGCTGTAAAAATTATCAACTTACCAGAAGAATTAGACACCGATCTAACACATAGTTATGGGGAAAATTCATTCAAATTATTTCGGCTACCTTCCCCTAAACAGGAGCAAATTGTTGGTATTCTAGGACCCAACGGGATTGGGAAATCAACTGCAGTAAATTTGCTATCGGGTTCATTTACGCCTAATCTTGGAGATTGGAGAAATCCAAGCCCACAGTGGGAAGATGTAATCACAACCTTTCCCAGAGGCGAGTTAAGAGATTATCTCGGACTTGTTGCAAAGGAAGAAGTAAGAATTGCCGTAAAACCACAGTACATCGATAAGCTTCCCAAAATCTTTCAAGGAAAGGTACTAGATTTACTCGAGAGAGTTGACGAAAGAAACGAGGTTCCTCATTTTACTAGGATAATGGGCATCGACCATATTTTGGAAAGGAATCTTGATGCCCTGTCTGGTGGTGAATTACAACGTGTTGCAATTTGTGCAACACTTCTGAAAGAAGCCGATGTG
>PANM01000026.1 GCA_002708385.1 Methanobacteriota archaeon
TAGAGGTTGCAACGTTCCACCCTAGGTAAGCGATGTATGCCGCACCTACCCAAGTTAATGCCTGAAAAATTTCTTGATTTTCTTCTATGTAGACCGTGCCGAGACCTACTGCCACCCCCAAACTAGACCATCCGACTAACATTCCAAGAGTCATTGGAATTGTTGCACGAAAACCATGTTGAGAACCATGCGCCGCGCAGAGTAGATTGTTTGGGCCTGGGGTGAAACACATCGGCACTATGAACACTAACAGAGCAACGAAATCTGCTTCATTCAAGCCCACACCTCAAGCAAATGCTGCCAGATGTTGTTCTGTTTCTGTAAGTGCAGATGAAATGTCGTTCCAAAGATCTTCAACGTCCTCAATTCCGACGCTCATTCTAACAAATCCGGGTATTATTCCTGCTTGATTTCTGACATCTTCAGGGACAAACATGTGACTAGAATTGAATGGGCATTCAACCAAGCTCTCAACTCCACCTAGGCTTGTTGCCTCGAAGATAATCTCTAGACTTCTCATAAATTTCAGGGCTGCCTCATCTCCGCCTTTCACGATGAATGAAATCATCCCTGTTCCTTTTGGAACGATTCTTTGAGCCACTTCATAATCTGGGCTGCTTTGAAGGCTCGGGTGATTTACGTGTTCTATCATGTCATGAGCCTCGAGGCGTTTAGCTAGCTCTGCTGAATTGGATGTATGAATTGGCATTCTTGCATGCAGAGTTCTCATACCTCTTTCAAGCAGGTAGCACATATGTGGATCGGCAGCTCCTCCGAAGTGGACTTTTCGAGGGAAAATCTCCGCAACTAGGTCCTTTCGTCCAACCACTATTCCTGCGATTAAATCCGAATGGCCTCCAAGATATTTGGTTCCAGAATGGATAACTAAATCAAATCCTAAATCGATTGGATTACAAGCCCAAGGTGTTGCAAAAGTATTGTCGACTATGCAAATCAAACCATGCTTCTTTGATAAAGACGCCATGGCTTCTAAGTCACATACTTTGATTACTGGATTGGTAATTGTTTCAACATAGAGAATCTTAGTGTTTTCTTGAATCGCTGCCTCATAAGATGCCGGGTCTCTCATATCGGCCATTGTAACTTCAATCCCAAATCTAGGCAAATCCTCAGTCATCAAACCATAGGAGCCGCCGTAACAGTCTGCGCTTGCTACCATGTGATCTCCGCTTGAGAGGAGAGACATCAGAGTCGTTGATATTGCTGACATTCCACTGGCAAAAGTCTCTCCATCCTCAGCCCCTTCAAGTTGAGCGACCTTCATCGCAACTCCTTCGGAGTTGATACTGGAGAGTCGGGAGTAAAGTTCAGTGTGCTGAGCCCCTGCAGCCCAACCAGCATATCTCTCGTCAGTGAGTTGATATGTTGCCGTATTGAAAATTGGAGTTACTGCAGCCCCCTCAATATTTTGAGTGCCTGACCATACTGCTCGCGTAGCGAACTCCTTGTCCGAGTGTTTCTCGTTCATGGCCCTGGGACATGGAGGAGGCAAATCAAGTGAACGCTGATGCTTATGAAAAATACCTGTCTTATTCTCGATTAATCCAATCGGCATATTCGGCTGTGGATTCGGCTTGAGTTACAAGAATCATCGGTAAATCGTAAGGGTGGACTGATTTAATCTCCTCAATCAGTGCCTGCTTCTTTGCTGGGCTCACTTTGCACTGTATATGCCATTCTCCTTCACTTACAATTTCTCCTTGCCAAGAATATGTAGAAGCTATCCTTGATCGATGAACACATTTAGTCAAACCTTTGTCTACGAGAAGGAAGCACCACTCGCCCACCATAGCATCTATCCAATCACCAGGGAGCGTTGTTTGAATTACGCATATGGTTTCTTCCATGTATTTCGGCAGGGGTACACGGCAATCAATTAGATGGTGAAGTTTGAATGCCTGACGACGTTAGGCCCTACCTGAGGGGGCACGGTGTTGGACTATAACCAGCCGATTGAGACGGGGGCAATTCCTGAAAATGGAGCCCAATTTGACGTCATTGTTGTTGGCGGGGGGCCTGGTGGTTCAGCTGCTGCCGCGTACAATGCATTGAATGGTTGTAAGGTACTTCTAATTGAGAAAGGTGTATGGCCAAGAGACAAAATCTGTGGAGATGCAGTTGGCGGAAAATCACTTTCACACGCAAAAGAATTAGGAGTTTTAGACCTAATTGATGAATCTCCTCATTACGTTGTTGATTCAATCTTATTCGGAAGTGCGAATGGTGCTGAAGTGCGAGTAATGTTACCTAAGGAAGCTTACGAAAAGCAAGGATTGCAATCGGGTTATGCACTGCCTAGAGAACAATTTGATTATCTAATGTTTCACAAATGCCAAGAAATTGTTCGGAAGAATGGTGGCTCCGTGATGCAAGGGTTCAATGTAACAGATGTTGATGTTGAAGGCGAGGGAGTAAATGCTCGAATAGTAGGAGTCAGGGGTAATTTTGGAAAAAGTGATCCACAAGAATTGCAATTTAGTTCTGCGCTAACAATAGGAGCAGGTGGCTACAATTGCCCCGTATCCAGAACTATCACTCTTGACGTATTTAACGAGCCTCACAGGGATGACGATCATTTCTGTGGAGGATACCGAGAATATTGGGATAACGTTGAGGGGTTGGAAGGAAATGAAGGCCAGATTGAAATTCATTTTGTAGATGAGGTGATTCCTGGATATTTCTGGCTCTTCCCTGTTGGAAATGGTATTGTAAATGTTGGAATTGGTATGCTTATTTCCGAGGAAAGGAAGGCCAAAAAGAAAGGACATTGGAGAGGTTTGAAGAAAACTCAAGATTGGTTGATTCGAGAACATCCGAGATTCAAAGATAGGTTCGCGAATTCAACAATGATTGCTGGGTCTGCAAAGGGATGGCAATTACCATTCGGCTCCCCTAGGAAAAATCCGCCATCTCACCAACCTCGAAGAGGGGCTATGGCTGGTGCCATGACTGTTGGAGATGCAGCCAGTCTAGTCGATCCTTTTAGCGGGGAAGGGATTGGTAATGCTCTTCTATCTGCAAAGCTAACAAGTAAGCACTTCGACAAAAATCTCCACGCTGATGGGTTTACCACAGAAGCCGCAGAAGCATATATGGAGGAACTATGGGAAATTCTAGGAAAAGAATTGTCAAATTCAAAAACCTTGCAGAAGATGATGAAATGGAAGAGACTGACAAATTGGTTCATCAACAAAGCAAATCGAAAGAAAGAGATTGGAACAATAATGTCTGAAATGATTGCCAGTAAAGAAGCCCAAACCGAACTATGGAACCCTTGGTTCCTGTTCAAAACAATCGTCCTACCTTGAAGTGATTTCATGACATTAGACAAAACACTTGCAGGAATTAAAGCGATTTTTCTTGACCTTGATGGCACCATCTATCTCGGAGATAATTTGATTGAGGGGGCATTGGATTTTCTAACAAGACTTGACGAGGCGGGAATCAAACGTTTTTTCTTATCAAATAATTCAAGTCGATCAGTGAGACAATATGTCACTAAATTGCATACTATGGATATTCCAGCAACAGAAGATGATGTTCTACTTTCGACTCATGATTTACTTTCTTGGTTAGATAAAGAAGGTGTGAACGAAACCTACCTTGTTGGAACCGAAGGTATGCGAGATATGTTGCAAGATTCTGGTATTGAGACAGAATCGACTGATCCTCAATATGTCGTTCTTGGTTATGATACTGAAATAACTTACGAGAAATTAACCACCGCCAGCATACTAATGCATCGCGGAGTTCCTTTGGTAGTGAGTCACCCAGATATCGTTTGCCCATCACCTGATGGAGGTTTGCCTGACACTGGGGCATACATGGCATTGTTTGAAGCTACTACAGGAAAATCGGCCAAGCATGTAGCAGGAAAACCAAATGCTGGAATGATTCTGCACAAAGTGGAGGAACTCGGACTCTCTCCTGATGAGTGTGCGATGGTCGGAGATCGATTATACACAGATATGGAAATGGCCGATAGAGCAGGGGTACATGGGATATTGGTTCTGTCTGGTGAAGCCACTCGCAAAGACCTAAATTCTTCTCCACAGAATCCTAGTTTAGTTGTCAGTTCAGTTGCTGAACTTTGTTATCGTAATTGTTAGTTATACCCGCTATTCTAGAAGGTTAGAAAATGATGCTTTTGGGTATCGTTTAGGCGTGGGTTTCAATAGACTTAGTTGCAGAACTGCATAGCGTGGAAAGGGACTGGAGCGTTCAGGACGGTTCGGACTGCGATTTGAATTCGCTCCCTCTTGTCAGAACTTGGCCGAGTTTAGCTCCTCACTCCGAGGCTGTGGAACGCCTTGTCTTGATGGGAGCCATAGAAGATGATAGGCTACGAGATGCCCTCCTACGGTCGCCGCGTGGAATACACGCACTTCCATTGCCAACCGATCCTGATTTTGTTAACATCGAAGCAAGCGCCCTACGCTTACCTTGGTGGTCGGATGTAGATACGCCTAACTCTTTACTCCCTGGGATTTATGAGACGGCTCAAGTTATTCAGATGTTAGAAATTGAACGTAGCGATTCTGTGATGTTGGTTGCGCCGCGTGGAAATTGGTGGACTGAAATATTGATGCAGATGGGAGTTTCGAGATTAAGAATTATCGAAATTGATGAGACAAGACGAGTGGAATTACAACGCCGTTGGAACGAGCTTCGTTTAGATATCGTAGCTGATGCATGTGGATGTCAAATCGAATGGTGCGGAGTCGAGGATCTCTACAAAGGAACCCCCGAAGATGGATGGGACAAGATTCTGGTTAGTGGGGGCTTGCCAAGAGTGCCTGTGGGTTTGTTGATGAGGTTGTCATTCGAAGGCATTGCTGTAGCTGCAATCGGAGAATGTACTGGAACAGTATTACAGACAATAACAAGACAAACTGAAGGTGAATTCCAATCTCAATGGTTAGCAATTTGGAATGTAGATATGATTCAAGATGAGGTTGCGCAGTCGCTTTGTGATTTGGCTCCATTCGTTGAAAGTTCTAACCTACCGGAGCCTAAAACCACCTCTGTAAACTCTGCTTGGATGCATGCTAATGATGAGCCTACACGGGATAGGCTTGGTCCTGCGGCGTTATTGGATATGATTGAAGAAGTGTGGGCAGAGGTTTCGGCTACGACTGAAAGCGAGGGTTTTGGAGTTGATATCAGAGAAACGCTGGCTCAGGATTTGTTCCGTATGGGTAATGTTCTACAGAGATTAGGCATCCTGCGTATTGCTGCTGAACATCATGGCTCCTCTTTCCAACTCAGTCCTTCGCCGGAAGCTGCATGCTATCTTGGAATGACGTTTTCTGAAGATGAAGAAGATGGCTTGGCCTGGCAACGGCTAGCCATTGAGACAAATCCTAACTATGGTGGCTCTTGGAATGAAATCGGAGAGTCGCTTCTACAACGTGGACAAGCAGAAATGGCAATCATATGGTTCCGCGGAGCAATCAATTCTGTGAATTATTGTGAAAGAGGAGCTGCTTGGGCGAATTTAGCAAGAGCACATCTGGAAATGGGAAGAACTACTTCGGCTTTGTTCGCCGCTCAAGAAGCGGCCGCGTTGATGCCTGATGAAGATGAATTAGACAAGTTATTAGAGCAATTAACTGATGATTTAGCCTAAGTTAGTATTGAAGACGGGTTGCTTATCCCGAATCAATGGTAACTGTAGTCACCGGGGCTTCGGGATACATCGGTAGTCACGTCGTAGCAAATTTACTGGCTCGTGGTGAGTGTGTCAGGGCTACCGTTCGAGATGCTTCTGATTCCGAACGGGTAGATCATCTGCGGGGTCTACCAATTGCAAAGGGAGGAGTTCTAGAAGTTGTAGAGATGGATTTGTTCGATCCCGATTCTGTTAATTCTGCAATTGCTGGATGTAGTGACTTAATCCACACTGCGGCAACCGTCATAGTTAGGTCAAAAGACCCGCAAAGAAAAATTGTCGACCCTAGTGTAATTGGTACTCAAAATGTGATTGAGGGTGTCGAGAAGTCTGGAACAATCAAGCGTATTGTGCATACCTCATCAACTGCTGCAATCCGGCCTATGGATTGGAAAGATGGCACTGTACTAACCACTGAGACTTGGGCCGATGATGCTACCTTAGAAGAGAATCCATATGGTCTAGCAAAAGTCAGTGCTGAACGCTTGATTCGTGATTGGCATTCCTCTATCGATGAAACAAAACGGCCTCGATTGGTAACTATTCATCCGTGTATGGTATTCGGTCCGCCTATGTCTCCACGGCACCTGCGGGGCTCTCTTGCGATTCTAATGGCGATAGTTCGAAGGGAGGTCCCTCTCAATCTGCCGATGCAAATCAATATCGTTGACGTTAGGGACGTTGCGGAAGCTCATGTTAGAGCCTTGACCGAAGGCGAAGACATGGGGCGCTACCTAACCGTTTCCGGTGAAATGATGATGAATGATATTGCAAAATCTCTCAAAGTAGCACATCCTGAAAGAAAGTGGGCTACTTGGGAAGCGCCCTACTGGTTAGCAATCATCGCCTCATTTTTCCATCCAAAAATCGATGTGTCATGGGCTAGGAGGCATCTTCGAAAGAAACTCTACTGGGATGTCTCCCCTGCTGAAAAAGATCTGGGTATGGAATGGATTACTCCTCTGCAATCGATTCTTGATACGACTCCCGCCATTCTTGAAAATGAATGGGATTAGTCTTCTGAATCCATTGATTGGAGTTCTGCTTCAACGATTTCTTCCTGTTTAGTTCGCATCCAGAAAGTTGTAGCTACTAGGATGATTAGTAAAATGAAGCCAATAGAAATACCAAAAATTAGAGTCATTGATGAGGATTTCTCACTCAATGGTGAATTGTCTGTGGAAAACGCCGGTATCTTACTCTCATCGTAGACAGGCCTAACCATAATCAAATCGAATGATGATTCTTCATCGAAGAAATCGGAAGGAGGCGCAGGGTCTAGATCAGAATAACCGTCGAATCGTAATGGAACCTCGAATATCCTTTCTTGGCTAACATCAAGAGTGAGTAAAACATCAAATGTATATGGGACTCTAGGTTCCATAAATTCTGAACCGGTCAAAATTCCTGTGATTGGAAGAGATATTGCTGTTCCTGTAACATCGAACTCTGTCCATTGATTCCAATGTTCTGGCTGGATTTCTAATACGATGTAAATCGTGTCGCCAACAAGAGTTCCTTGGCCTTGGGCATCATCATTTCCATCAGAGCCAAGATCTATATTTGGCCTGATTTGAGCTACTTGCGCGGTGTCGGTATCCCAATCAAGAGAGCTGAATGCAATTTGCATTTCGTATGTCCCATTTGGCACCCAAACAAAGTGCCTATCATCTGTTGCATATGTTCCAAACGTGCTGGTAGGGCCATTGTTGAAATGACTCCATTCGCCTTTCCAAGCATGTCTAAGTTGGTCTGTGCTTAGAGCTAGTCCCTTTGTGTCCATTATTCCCTCATAATGTTCGTAAGCGTCCCAAACTGTAGCCTCTGGATGATCTAAGAATCCATCTTCATCAGGGTCTCGCATGATTTGTAGTGTTCTTGCAAGGGCCAGGGCCCTATCTGTATCCACAAGCCCATGCCCAACCCTCCAATCATGACATCTGTTTGTGTTTTCTGAAAGATAGCACTCTTCGGGAATATTATCACAAGTATCGTCATCATTACCTTCTTCACAGGAATTTTTTACGATTGAATAATGAGAGGTAAGTTCGAGAATTAGTTCGATTTCGTGTATTCTTGATTCGTTTCTAGTTTCCCAATCCTGGAATTGTATGCCCTTTGCAGGTTCATCGAAATATAGGCTATCTAATTCATCATGATCCTCTATTTGATAATCAGCAGTACCCAATGAAGGGGCTGCTGCGAGTAAGAGAGTAGCAATACCTCCAATGTGAGGTGTTGCCATGCTAGTGCCGGAGATGGCCATGTAGTACAAATCGCCTTGCGTTCGTGTAGAGGCGTCGATCGCCGTTGCTCTAGGTGCTGTTGCCCAAATATTTCTTCCAGGTGCCCCTATATCCGGCCATGTATGTTGCTGAGTTTTCCAGCCTCTACTAGAGAACGAGGTTACTGCGTCGCCTTCGTGAGTGAGTGCTGCTACAGATATTGCAGATGGTGTGTTTGCATATACGTTAGTTCTCAAATCACTCTCTGATTCATCGCCACTACCTCCGCTATTTGAAGCAGCGAATATTACTGCAACATCGTTTTCGTAAGTCAACATATCCGTTAGTAGAGTTACCGCATTGGAGGGGTTGTAATCTCCATTAGTGCCCCAAGAATTAGACACCACTCGAATATTGTAATCATTCAATCCGGGTCTGCTATGTTGGTAAGTCCATTCAAGGCCTTCTACTGCAGCAAAAATGGAGGCCCCATCGCCTGTTCCTAATGCTACAATTGTGGCGCCTTTTGCAGTACCTAACCTTCTACCACCTGAAGCGTCACCATTTCCAGCTATCGTCCCACCCACGTGCGTACCGTGTCCGCTGGATGTGTCTGAGTTACAATTTGGAGCGTCTATCCATGCAAGGCCCGTCCATTTAGCAGACCAGATTAGTTTCTCCCCAGTCCATGGTTCGCCGCAGTCAAAATCAGGGTGTTCGCCGTCAATCCCCGTATCAAGATCTACCGCAGTCGCGCCTTCGCCATCATACTCTTTCAACGAAAGGTCTGATTCTGTTTTGAGAATTCCATCAGTTCCAATTATGGCTCGGTGCCAGGCTAAGCTGGCATTTACCCACCTCACAGTTTCATGCATCATTGATTCTGTATCTTCTTGATCTCCTGGAAGATAGAAGTGTTCAATCGGAACGTTAAGCTCCATATGTTGAACGATTGAAAATGACGAGAGTCTAGAGATTTCTGTAGGATTACCGACGATTAAGCCACCATGTAGAACCGACATTTCAGAAATCATTTCAATCCCCATCGATTCCAAAGATTTCCAAACCGAGCTATCCTGCTCTTCGGTGAATTGAATAATCACTTCTATTTCTTCCAACGAATCTAATTCTGAGATTAGTTCATTGCTCATTTTTGATGTGTCAATTTCACCACTATTGCTCGTGTAGGCAATAGACCCTGACATTGAAGCAATGAGTGCCACCATGAGTAGTGCGTTGAATCGCATATTTGGCTCGAAATAGTAATTGAATTTCAACAAACCCCCTTTCTGAGCCTGACTAATAGCACCGTTCAAATCAAGTATGGTTCTGATTACGATATCTTGTGCGAACGGGTGTTCTAGCCTTGGTGGTGCTGTTATTGGCGCCGGTACTTTCGGGCTGCTTTGGAGGAGGTGAGGCGGCTCCAGAGGAGCCTGATAGTGTATTTGATGGTCTTTGTCCCGATGGGGTTCCCAGAAATGTTTGGTATCATTTTGCAAACGCCACTGACGCTGTAAATACCTCGAGTGTCTTCAATGGAAGTGAGGCACTGGTCGGCGATAATGTGCCCATATGTAGTGCTGGGACTTACTATGGAATTGGTATGTCAACCTTCGAGCCGACTATCGGAATTACCTCAGAAGACAATCTATACATCACAAGTTGGGGTAATGGAGATTCTGGTTCTACCGCAATTGTCCGCTGCTCGGGTTTAATCGGAATGGTTGGGTCTGTTGAGTATGATTGCACCGATGTTTACAATCCCCCGACTGTTCCGGTTGCAAACTCAAACGACCCTTATGTCTACGTTGACCCATGGACTGACCGAATTATGAAATTCGATATGCACGCTCTGTTAGGGATGACTGTTGAATGGTCGGATAACGAAGGACAGAGTTGGAGCCCTCCAACTGTAGCCACAGGAACCTCGATTCAAGACCATCAAACAATTGCTTCATCTCCATATCCTGCTCCACTACATCCTACAACCTGGGTATTCTGTATCAACGGGAATTGGCAATCGCCACTTTGTTCTTCAAGTTTTGACGGTGGTCTAACTTGGACCCAACAGGTTCCTGGCTCTCCACTAAACTGCAACAGTGGAGGATTGACTGGCCATATGATTGGTGCAAATGATGGAAATTTGTATCGTGGTAATCCTGGATGTGATGGTGAAGGGTATTCGATTTACCGAACCACAGACGGAGGTCTAACCTGGACTGAGCACCCTCTTCCAACAGAGACTACTGGAACTGCGGATACTTGGAACTTCGAAGAAGCACAAGTCCATCCAGATGATGAAAATAACCTCCATGCAATGTGGATGGGATTCGACAACATGCCATACTACTCATACTCAAGAGATGAGGGAGATTCTTGGTCTGAACCATTAATGGTCGCCCCTCCTACTTATCTCGAAGGAACAGGTTTTCCAGCGATTGCAGCCGGTGGAGAAGGTCGGGTCGCCTTGGCTTATCTCGGTGACTCAGGCAATGACACCTGGAATGGATACATTTCCATCGTTACAGATGCTTTCTCGGATAATCCGCTAATAACCACTGTCCAAGTGAATGAATTTGGAGACCCATTGGACACAAGTGCAGACTGTGGCTACAATAGATGCGGAGGATTTGGAGACTTCATTGATATTCTAGTTGATCAGCATGGTCGACCGTGGTTTGGGCTTTCTCACAACCTTGTTGACGAGGGTATTTTCGGAACTATTTCAGTGGGCCCAAGTCTTCGTGGTCCGTTGGGGCCTCTTCCCGAAATGCCGGCTGGTGGGCCTACAACTCTGCTTAGCGATCCGACTGGTGGAAACATGACAATTTAGTCATCTCTTTGAGCTGTGATAAGAACGTTTGAGTCATTTCTATCAATAATAGGTGCTTCGAATACAGATAGCGAAGGGAGGATGTGCACCGTGCATACATTCCCACAGGCAGGGGCCAAGTAGTCTTGTCCTTGATCGCTGAAGATGAAGCGAAGACCGTGTCCGGCAGGAAGTAGTGCGTCTAATCCTTGGAATTCCATCAACATGGTTATTTGCTCACCTGGAATAACTGTCTGTGGCTCATATCCTCCTTCGTAATATCTCACATCCATGGTAGCGTGGCCAATGCGCATTCCAGTTTCTGCATCCTGCATTTCGATGAATACTTGTCCGCCATTGAAAGTAGGGACTGCAGAAAGATGAAGAGTGGGGAGACCGGAAATATGGAGGTCATCGTCTTCGTTTATTGATGGGCACTCTACCACAACGGTTTGGCCGCCTCCGACGACTGATGGTCCGCCACCAACAAATGCACCATCATTGACACATTCGCTAAGAGCAACAGTAAATGGTTGGCTATCCTGTGGAGGCCAAGTCTCCTCTATCCTCCACTGTCCGTCGTTCCTTTGTATCTGAGCATCTAAGGTTGGTTTAGGCCCTCTTTCTTGTAGATAATATTCGAACCATTCGAAAAGGTCCTGCGCCCAATCCCATCTTGTCATGTTTGCTATGGCTTCGTAACCATATCCGGGGTCAACTCCTTCGTGACTGTTAATCTGGTCTGGATAATGGTGGCCCCATTGGCCCAACATGCCTCGAATTTCGAATCCATCATCGATATAGCTTTGGTACCAACTAGTCCCTGGTGGGCCGCCGAATACTTGGTGTGGATCGACATTCCAATCTTGCATTCCTTGAACCCAATATACGCTTCCGTTCCAATTTAGAAACGCTTTGTCAATATGGCTCCTTTCGTCGTAATAGTTTTCCATATATGGGTCCATTTCCCCTGCGATATAAGTCACAGGTCCTGCAAATATTCCCTCTACTATGTCGGGACATATATTATCAAAATCATCCTCATCGTAGTCTACAGTACTGGAAAAATAGTTCATGTGCATAATTTGGCTTCTTGCCTCTGCACTGCCGTTTTTGTAAAGAAGAGGATGTAATGCTGTGGTTCCTGAAACTGGCACTATTGTCTTCAGATACTCACTTCCGATTGCGGCTGCTTCCCACTGCGTTGCTCCTTCATACGATTTGCCGTATAGTCCGACATTACCATTGCTCCAATTCTGACTTCCCAACCACTCCACGGCTGAATGTATTCCCAAACCTTCCCCGGCACCTCTGTAGTCGAAACACCCGCTGGATTCCTCTGTGCCAAATACTGCCACTTGCGCCATAGCGTAGCCATGTGGTACGAAGTTTTGGAATATGAATTCGCCACGGCCAGCGCTTACAACATTTGTTGGAGATGATTCGCTGCCTTGCGCTCCATAATCAAAGTAAGGGCTGATGATTGCTATTACAGGCACCTGTTCTCCATCGAGAGTATTGTTTGGTAGCCAGTAAGAAAGGTGTACTGTTGACTGAGGGGGGCCGGTCTCCCACACATCACTGGTGTCTACTTCGATGTAAGCTTCTGCAACTTCCAATGCTTGGTAAGGCCCGGGGTTTTGAAGGAAGGACATTGAATCGTCCATCTGCCATTCCAAGGTGTGTCTTTCCCAAATTGAGGCGTAGGGGGATTCTTCAATTGGAGTTGATGAATCTTCATCGGCCCAGAATACGCAGCCTGAGAGACTCATGGTCAACAGTAGCAAAACCGCCGCCCCCGCGTACGTACACCGCCTCATAGAGGCGGCCTGAAGGAGGTGATATCCTAAACCTGCGTATTCAAAGACCCAGTGCAACCGGTTAAACTGTGGATGATGAAGCGGTTCACCAACGCCGGTGGGCAATTCTCGGTGTCATGAGTTTGAGTCTTGTTATTGTAATGCTGAATAACGTGACTTTGAATGTCGCACTTCCTGAACTCTCAAAGGACCTGAAAGCGGACAA
>PANM01000027.1 GCA_002708385.1 Methanobacteriota archaeon
AGTTTCTCCAATCATCTTACCGACTGCTGTACTACCTGTGAATGAGATTTTGTCTACCATCCCTAAATCGGCAGAATCAACCAGTGCTTGACCTGCTCCACTACCATTCCCATGTACCAGATTAATTACGCCATCAGGCAATCCTGCTTCGTGCATTACACGCGCAAGTGCGAAAGAAAGTAGGGGTGAGTCTTGAGGGGACTTCCACACACAGGTATTGCCGCACATAATTGCTGGAATCATCTTCCAGAACGGGACTGCTGAAGGGAAGTTACAAGAATTGATTATTCCACAAACCCCTAATGGTCTACGGTAGGTAAACAATTCTTTGTTCGGTAACTCTGAGTTGACGGTTTGACCATACAGTCTGCGACCCTCTGATTGGAAGAATAGACATGTGTCAATAGCCTCTTGAATTTCACCACCACATTCTTTCAGAGTCTTGCCAATTTCACGAGCTTGAAGACGAACAAGATCGTCTTTATGGTCCATCAATAATCTACCCATGTTGCCAATAACTTGTCCGCGAGTTGGAGCAGGAGTGGCTGCCCAATCGGGGAATGCGGAACGAGCGGCTTTCAGAGCATCATGTACATCTTCTTTTGTTGAGAGTGGAAATTCTCCCAAACAATCATCTAGCAATGCAGGATTTCTGCTTTCATATGTAGCACCATCACTTGCAAGAGTTAGATTGCCATTGATTATGTTATAGCCTCTAATCTTGGGAGATTCATTTGGATTATTGGCGTCCATGTATTCGAATCCAGTCTCTAAAACGTGGGTCATGCTAGGTGCGAATCGAGAAGGGGAAATGAAACCACCGCATCGCTAATCGTGGTTCTGATAACTAAAATGCTAGATTTGACATTGCTCAATTGGGGGGTTTAACTACCCCCGATGCTGACAGCAGTCTACAAGGAGGGGGAAATATGGCTGAGGAATCGGACAAAGAATTGAAACTCAGGGTAGCAAAAGCAATTCCTAGTGATGTTGGTCATGGAAGAGCAAGGGTGCCTTTTGACAACGAATTGAACCTAAAACCAGGTGATATAATCGAAATAGAGGGAGAGCGTTCGACTGCAGCAATTGTTTGGAGGTGTCGACCTGAAGATGCTAATCTCGGTGTAATTCGAATCGACGGAATTATTCGCAAAAATGCTAGTGTCTCTCTAGGAGATAGGGTGACTGTGAGAAAAGTCGAAGCTCAGCCCTGTTCAAGATTGATTCTTAGTCCAGTAATGGCCAAGCAGCAAAAAGTTAGATTTGGCCCAGGAATAGAAGGTTTTGCACGGCGCGGTCTTAACAAAAGACCAGTTGTATCTGGTGATAGAATATTCATCCCTGGAATGACTTTGTTTGCCGAAGCATTACCTTTCCAGATAGTTCAAACTAGTCCGAAAGGAATTGTTCAGGTTCTACCTGATACTGAGATAATAATCAAGGAGGAAGCTGTAGATGAGGATGAAGATGCCGAAGTCAACAGTATCACCTACGAGGATATCGGTGGAATAGGGGATCAGTTGCAAAAAGTTCGTGAAATGATTGAACTTCCATTGAAGCATCCAGTTCTTTTCCGCAGACTTGGAATTGACCCTCCGAGAGGAGTTCTATTACACGGTCCTCCCGGAACCGGAAAGACTCTGATTGCGAAGGCAGTTGCCTCTGAAACACAGGCTCACTTCACATCAATTAACGGACCCGAAATCATCTCGAAATATTATGGAGAGAGTGAAAAACAACTGCGAGAGATATTTGACGAAGCAACCGCCAATGCTCCCGCAATCATATTCATCGATGAATTAGATTCAATCGCTCCAAAGCGTGAGGATGTTTCAGGTGAAGTTGAACGTAGAGTTGTCGCACAACTTCTCACCCTTCTCGATGGAATGCAGGGCCGCGATAACGTAGTTGTAATCGGCGCGACAAATCGACGCGACGCAATCGACCCAGCATTAAGGCGCCCTGGTCGATTTGATAGAGAACTGGAAATTGGCGTCCCTGACAAAAATGGTCGTGAAGAAATAATCAATATTCACACCAGAGGTATGCCAATTAGTGATGATTTTGATATGGATTGGTTACTAGACAACTCCTACGGATTTGTCGGTGCAGATATATCCGCCTTAGTTCGAGAGGCAGCAATGAAGGCACTCAGAAGATATCTTCCAGAAATAGATCTTGACGAAGAACAGATTCCTGCTGAAGTTTTAGAAAAGATGGAAGTAAAAATGATCGATTTCCGTGAAGCAATCAAGGAAATCGAACCTAGTGCCCTTCGTGAAATCTACGTAGAGGTTCCAGAAGTCTCTTGGGAACAAGTCGGCGGTCTTGAAGATGTAAAGGAGCGTCTCAAGGAGAGTATAGAATGGCCACTAACTCAACCAGAGATGTTCGAACATTTCGGAATTAATCCTCCTCGAGGAATCGTCCTTTTCGGAGCACCGGGAACAGGAAAGACATTGATTGCCAAAGCGATTGCGAATGAGGCTAAGGCCAATTTCATTTCGATTAAAGGTCCAGAAATGGTCTCAAAATGGGTCGGGGAATCTGAAAGAGCGGTTCGAGAGGTTTTCAAGAAGGCTAAACAATCTAGTCCTTCGATTATTTTCCTTGATGAATTTGAGAGTATTGCCGGAGTTCGTCGGTCTATGTCGGGTGAAGGCTCTGACGTGATGAACAGAGTTGTAAATCAATTACTCTCAAGCATGGATGGAGTTGAAACAATGGAGGGTGTAATTGTAGTAGCTGCTACAAATCGACCCGAAATGATTGATCCTGCGCTTCTTCGAAGTGGCCGCTTCGAAAGAGTTCTACACATTCCACCGCCAGACAAAGATTCTAGAAAAGAGATTTTACGAATTCATACTCAGAACATGCCATTAGGAAAGTTTTCGCTCGATGATTTATCCGGCCTTCTAGAAAATTATACTGGAGCTGATATTGAATCTATTTGTAGAGAAGCGGCTTTAATTTCGATGCGAGCGAATAAAAAATCGGTCTCAAAGAAAGCATTTGAGGAAGCAATTGCTCGAGTAAGGCCCACTATCACCGATGAAATGATGGAGTATTATGGTCGCATGGAGGGCATGCTAACGAGTGGACTAGAATCTGTACGTCGTCGACCGGATACTCTTTCCGGAATTGAGGCAGTTTGAGGTGAACAAATGCCGGCAACTTTCGGCAGGGAAATACTTGGACGTGATGTCGTCGATCAAGCATCAGATAAGCTTGGAGTTCTAGCGGATTTCAAAATAGATATGTCGAGCGGTAGAATTACCGCTTTATTGGTCGTTTTAGAGAATGATTTGGACCCAGCAATGCTCCCGTGGCCCACTGTAGAAGGTCTCCTATCCGTTCCTGTGGAAGAGATTGCAGAGGTCGGAGTGAATATTCAACTCACCCGCTAAGCCGATGCACGCCTCGTTCAGCAGTGAATAACGGTCTTAAGTCGTAGTTGAGGCTCATCAGACGTTCCGTAGGAACGGTGGCTTGCAGTATGGCGGATTCTCGCGTTTGGATGAGGAGGCTTACTTCGAGGCGAACTCGACGTCTTGCAATCACCAGCGCATTTTGGATAATGCTGGGAATTCTATTATTTTCAATTTTACAAACATACGTAATCACCGGAGAAAAACAACAGTCAGCTTATGGTGATGATTGGAACGATTTGAATGGATTTAGAGATGAAATATCCGACTTAGGAATCGAAACCACAGCATTAATTTCTAGTCCACTTTTACTTACTGAGATAGACAATCCTGAGCAGGCAATTTTTGTTATTTCTGGAGTAGAAAGAGATACCATTTCTCTTCCTAAATTTACTGGAGATGAGACTATTGTTGATTTCCGAGAAGCCGATGGTTACACGAGTTCAGAGATTGGTGCGATAAGAAATTTCGTTGACGCAGGAGGAACACTCCTCTTGATGGATGATTTTGGTTATTCCGCAGGTCTCGCCGATGAATATGGATTAACCTATTCCGGTCATCATCTCTACGACGGTGAAGCATGGGCTAGGGAGTTGGATTTCAATTTCGTTTGGGTAAATGAAACCTCAGCCTTCAACTTCACATCCACCTCAGGTTCTGTTGCTAAGTCATTACATCCCTGTTTGCGGGATATCGATTTAGATGGAATCATCGACTTACTTGATGATGAGCCATATGATCCCAACGTGGGCGGAGTGATTACTCAGCAAAATGTAGGATTGTGTGCTCACAGGTGGGATGAGAATTCAGGTGAGTATGATTTTTCAGAAAGTTACAATATTCTGACAAATTCTCCATCCGCATTCGAAAAAGATGGAGCGTTCAATCCCGCTGAGAATAGATATGCAATTAGTGCTAGCACTCTCGATTCATACCTTGACACAAACGACGATGGGAACCTAACCGTGGGATTTGAGTCAGCCGGAATTATTGGTGATGAACAAGGGCCCTTTGCGGTTTATGTGAGGTATTGCGTGGATAGAATGTGTTTGGATTCTGATTCGGGTAGAGTTCACTTTGTCAGTGATGGTTCTGTACTAATCAATTCACTATACAATGCCGGTCCAGACAGTCCCTATTCCGATTCAGTACCCTTGAATGATAACCGAAAGTGGGCGCTTGATATTATCGCAGAAGCCCTCCTTTTGGGGAATACAAGTACCTCCGCCGGTGAAGAAGCAATCGTTATTTTCGATGAATCCAGACATCAACAAGAAAATCCAATGGGTGATACCTACAACTTACTTTACTACATTCTTGTCTACTTTACTAACGATTGGATGGCTATGTTGATTCTTTTCCTGACACTATTTATCGTCCTAGAAGCCGTATTAATCAGGAAAGATGACCCAGAAGATTGGAGACATGTTTTTCGAATCATATACTACGGATTCGGCGATGCTCGAAGATATGATTACTATCAGAGACCTCAGAAAATTCGCCAAGTTTTACTCACCAGAGTACGTAATCTAAACACAATGTCTCGTGAGGAATTTGATGCTCTTCCTGCTGCCGAACTTCAACGGATAGTAGAAGATCCTGTTTTAGTTCAATTTATCTTCGAGGATAGACGTTACAAACCCGACGAATTGGTAGGCATAATCAAGCGAATAAAAGCATGGGGTCAAACAAACGAGGAGAGTGGTGCTTAATGTGGACTCGAAAGGCAGCAATCATGCTGACGAGTGGTATTTCTCTGATTTTAATTGGGATGATGATTTCTCACTTCCAGTTAATGATAATCGGCCTCACTTTCATTGCTTTCTTGGTAATCAATGGGTGGGTAACAGGTCACTCTGATCTAGAGATTTCACGAAATATATCAGCTCAAAATGTATACAAGGGTGACGATATTCTTGTTGAGGTCACTGTAACAAATAATTCCTATAGACGAACTCAATTACTCGAGGTATTCGACAATGTCCCTCATGAGATGAAGATGCGCAGAGGAATAAATCAGATGAGGATGAATCTAGGGCCCGGTCAATCCGCTACTCTACGTTACACGGTTCGTTGTCCACTTCGCGGCCATTATACAGTCGGCCCGGTATCAGTTCGTCATCGAAACGCATTCAATCTATTTGTCAACGAATCAAGTGTAGATGACCGAACTGATATCACGGTCTTCCCTCAAGTCCGTGAGATTGAGGAGGCCTTATTGCGTTCTAATGTTCCAAAAATGTATACCGGAGCAACTACCTTGAAAACCCCAGGTCAAGGAATGGAATTCTATTCTCTGAGGGAATATCTACCAGGCGATGCTTTCAGGATGATCAACTGGAAAGCATTTGCACGAACTGGTGATTTGATGGTGAACGAAAAAACTCGGGATGCAGTGACAGATGTTTTCATTATTTTAGATACTAGAGATGTAGCAAGAATCGGTACCGTCCTGAAAAACCCACTCGAAATGGGAACTGTTGCTGCGGCCTCAATTGCAAATTACTTCCTCCGTCGCAGAGATTCTGTTTCCATTGTTACCTATGGGGACAGGATGAATTTCCTTCCTCCTGAGACCGGAGACAAACAGTATTACAAGACACTTAGCATGCTTGCTGGTGTCAATTATAAGGGCAGTATGCCACTACAAGCTGTGACCAATGCGTTGACATCTCGAATTAGCCGAGGTTCCCCAGTGTTCATAATAAGTAGTCTTGAGGGGGATGGTACGACACTACCAGCAATACGAAATCTAGCGGGTAAAGGTCATGAGGTGATTGTTCTTTCACCATCAAGTATTGATCTTGAAAGATTGGTGAGTCGAATTCCAAGAATGTCATATGAGGTGCTAAAATTAGAAAGACAAAACCGATTAACGGCAATCTCAGGTTATGGTGCTAAGGTAATTGATTGGATGCCAGACATTGAATTATCTCAGGCATTATTGCAGGTTAAATCAGGTTGAGGTGGTGTAAATATGACAATGGAACCTGTTGCCCCCAATCAGACATTACATTTACCGCGATTACGAAGGCGCTGGCAAATTTTATTTTTACAAATCATTGCTACCACAGCAATAATCGCATTACTTTTCAGAATGACTGAGGTTTACGGCCCATGTGATGACGGCTTCCTAGAAGATGGAAATAATTGGTGTCCTTCTTACGAACATACGAGAGGGCTATCTTGGGTTAGTGAGCAACCATCTTTCCAGAATAATGTACTCTCTGGAAGTGATGGATTAATTTTACCAAGAGTGTTGACTGGCATAGACTCAACTGGTTTTGCCAGCCAAATTGTTCCTTTGGCCTTGTGTTTCATTTTCGCAGGCTTAT
Organism: Methanobacteriota archaeon; assembly: GCA_002708385.1. Taxonomy (GTDB): domain Archaea; phylum Thermoplasmatota; class Poseidoniia; order Poseidoniales; family Thalassarchaeaceae; genus MGIIb-O1. The sequence continues at coordinate 6,764 of PANM01000027.1, forward strand.
GGATGTTCTATCAAGTCCGAAATGAGAAGGTGAAAACTTGGACTCGCAGGAGTGTAACTGGTATAGTCATACTATGGGCTATTGTGCCATTTATGCTTGATTGGGCAGAGGAGATAGGAGTAATCGGTTTCCATATACCAATTCAGCATCTAGATTCATTGTTCCAACCATTACAATTAGCCATCGAATTATTCTTTCTAGGGATTGTCTTCGCTCCAATTTTAGCAGGATTAATTGGAATTTGGGGGCTATCTCGTAGAGCACTAACTTGGGCTGTAGGCTTCTATGTTATGATAATTGGAGTTCATGCATTGCTGACTTTCCAAGGAATAACTGATGCAGTATCGGGGATAGGACTCAAACCTCTACCTGCCCAAATCGGAGAGGCTACTATGTATGGTGGCCTAATTTCACCTCTTGCATTTGACTTACTCGGAATTGCTATACTTCTACTCCTATTCCATGAAGCCGGTAATGCAGTCATAGGCCATCTTGAGTATGCCGTAATGTTACCTGATGCAAGCAAATCAGACCCAGAATATGTACGTCAATTCAACAACGTTGTGAACAGCCATGTAATCCATACGGTGGCAATCATTTCAGGAGTAGCATTGACTACTGCACTTGCCCTTGAGTTTGATGCATTCATGTTAGACATAGTCGCTGTGATGGAAGGAGGTCAATGGAGTGGTCAAGTATCTGAATCACTAGAATTACAATTGACCTATGGAAAAGTTATCTCGGCAGGATTGTTCCTATTGGCTGTGGCTGGAATGAGATATGTTGTACCTTGGCAAAGAGTCAGTGGATTAATTGAGGCAGGTATAGCGAGCCTAAGGAGATCGAGTTCTTAATCAGAGATAATTTATCTTATTCCTTGTAATTTTTCAACAAATAATACTAATTGGTTTGCAAGGAAAAGGGTCATAATTGCTAGAACGATAAATGAAATGAGATTAGCCCACCACCCGAATTGAGTTTCAAAGACTATCACAACATCGTCAAAAATTTGCCAAGCAGCAAAAATACATGTTAGGAGAACAATTCTTTCCTTCCAGGGAGAAGTCTTCTTTCCAGCATCGGCTGCTCTGCTAGGAAGGCTCGCAACCTCACTCATGTCACCACTGTGACAAATATGGCCAATATATCCACCGATTCGGGCAATTCCACTTGTGAAGGCTGTATCAGTTGGGTTCAAGCCACATATACCAGCCCCAAGGCCATGGCAGTAGGTATTGACATCGAAACCTGCAGCCGCTGCGATAAGCCTGCTATTTTGTACCAAGAATACAGTGGCCAACACTTCTGTGCATTTCACCTAGGTCAATCAATCAGGAAGCGTGTGTCGAAAGATTTGCGCAATCAACTGGTTCTTCCAAAGAACGCACATCACGAAGACGGCCGTCAGTACACAATTCTAGCTTGTATATCTGGAGGAAAGGATTCAGCAGTTCTATTGGATATGCTGGTGGACATTATTGGCAAGCGACGAGATGTAAAAATCATCGCCGGTTGTGTTGATGAAGGAATAGATGGATACCGTTCTCCATCTTTGGAATGTGCAAGGGATTTGGCTGAATCCTTGTCAATTGAATTCATTACTTTATCCTACGAAGATATGGGTTACGAAAGGATGGATGAGGTTGTTCGAAGAATGCCAATTATGTCTGAAAATCAAGATGAAGCAAAGGGAATGATGCCCTGCTCATATTGTGGTGTATTCCGTAGACAAAGCCTCAATGCTCTCGCTCAAAAAGTCCAAGCGGATGTGATGGCATTAGGGCACAATCTCGATGATATGGCTCAATCAATATTGATGAATTTGCAAAAGGGCGAGATTGAGCGCAGTGTCAGACTTGCTCCCCATACGGACATTCCAATTGAAGGATTGGCACCACGGATAGTTCCTTTACGTTGGGTGCCAGAACAGGAAATACATGCATATGCCTTCGCCAAAGGTCTTCCGATTCATCATGGAGATTGTCCTCACGCACCAGGTGCAATGAGGCAACAGAGCCGAGCAGTTGTTGCCGCCTTGGAGGTCCAAACTCCGGGTGCTAGACATGGATTATTACATGCTTTAGAACAGATTAGAGAGCTACACAGAGAGGCGAGAGGAGACCATCAGTCAGAAGTTACAAATTGTCAGAAATGCGGAGAAATAACAAGTCGCCCAATCTGTCAATCTTGTACCATGAAAGAATGGTTAGCGGAATCCTCTCTGTGATTCATTAATTGTGAAATCGATGAGGGCTTGATACATGATTTATTCCGGCCGTGGAATCTAACATTCCTCTTTCGATAGAATGCGGATCTGACAACGCCTGTTTTATTGTATTAACAGGGGCGCATGGAATACTATCCAATACAGATTCCAATTCACTAGATGTTAGTTTGTTCACAGATTTTGCAACTAATTCATCCACCAATCTTCTATCTTCTACTCGTTGAGCATTTTTCGACCAATCCAAATCTTCTGGAATTTCTAATCTCAATGCTTCGACCAACTTTTTCCATTGCTCATCTGATCCGACTGCAATAACAAATTCGCCATCCAAAGTTGAGTATGCTCGGTAAGGAACTAGATTTGGATGAGATGTTCCCATCTTTGTTGGATTAGTTCCAGAAATTATTGCATTTTGAGCCTGATTAACTAACAAATCTAGAGCACAATCCCATAGAGATAGATTCAGTTTCGCACCCATCCCCTCTTTTTCTCTTCTGTAAAGGGCTGCAAGAATTGCAGAACTAGCATGTAATCCGGTAGCAACATCAATTACTGCAACTCCAACTTTAGCTGTATTTCCATTTTCGTCACCGGTAATCGACATCAATCCACTGCGTGCTTGCATGACAATGTCGTAACCTCCTTCTCTAAATCTTAGTCCATCATTTCCGTAGGCACTGATATTGCAAACAATTGCCTCATCCGGCCAAGGAGCAAACCAACCTTCGGATTTACCAGGACGAAAATTCTCGATAATAATATCAGATTCAGAAATTAATTTTCTGACTTCTTGTAAATCATTTTCATTCTTGAGATTTTTTCTTATCACGGATTTTCCTAAATTTACCGAAGTCCAATATGCCGCAACTTGTTCATTTTCAATCTCCGTAAATGGAGGCCCCCATCCTCTAGTATCATCCCCCCAAGGCGCTTCAACTCTCAGAACATAGGCTCCTAAATCAGATAGTAACTTTGCAGTGTATGGGCCCGCCAATACTCTGGATAAATCGAGCACCTTGACTCCTTCTAGAGGTCTAAACATATATTCCGCTTGATGGTTAAGTGCATCAATAGTTGTATGTTGATGACTTGAAAATAGAATAAATTTCAGTAGAAATTGACTTCCACTTCCATCTCTTGACTAACCGATTTGTGAACAGGACAGGCCAATCCTCGCTTGATTAACCAAGACCTGTCTTCACTATTCAGGTCTATTGGTAAAGATATTTCAACCTCCAACTTTGATACTCTTCGAGGTCCTGAAGACATATGTTTCTCTACTGAACCTCTCATGCCACTAACATCTAATTCTCTAGAATCCGCAGCTATAGCAATAATCGTCATCATACAATTCAACATAGATGTAGCTAACAGGTCAGTCGGAGAGAATGACTCACCCTTTCCCATGTTGTCAACTGGAGCATCTGTGACCAATGTTTGACCTGAGGGTATGTGTGTTGCAGAGCATCTCAGATTGCCGTCATAGACCGCTTCTATTCTGACCATCCCGAGGCCTCATAGGATTGATTTAGCCAATTCTTCAATCGATTGAGAGCGACCGCAATATGAGCACCTTAGATCAAGTGGATCAGCGGAGATCACTCGTAACTTGTGTGGTAGTGGTTCTCGTGAATTTTGGGTAATACAATTCCAGAATGAACATTTAGCAATATTCACCAATTCTGAACCTAGCTCGATTTGCCGTTTTTCAGCCACGCTGTAATTTCGAATAATTGCAACAGAGGCGTTTGGAGCAATTAGTGCGAGCCTATCCAACTCTTCCTGAGTTAGTTCGCGGTCTTCGATTTTCAATACATCCTTTCGACCAGCCTTTCCACTTGGGACATTCATGACCAAACTAATGGGGTTAGATCGGCCAATGTCCACTCTCAACATCTGCATTACTTGCAATGCTTTTCCTGCTGGAATGTGGTCGACTACAGTTCCATTGCATATCGCAGTAACACGCCTCATCTCACTCATTGTCCAACCTCCTTTGGAACTTTAACTCCCAGACTTCTGCAAAGAAGAGCCATTCTTGTTGGCACGCCATTGAAAGCTTGTTTGAAATATTTAGCGTGTTTTGTCGAGTCAACGCTCGGGTCAATCTCATCGACGCGAGGAAGCGGGTGCATGACAATCATTTCTTCCTTGGCTCCAGCCAAGTCATCCGCAGTCATTTTGTAGATGCCAGCGACCTTGGTGTATTCATCCTCATCAGGGAACCTTTCTTTTTGGATTCTAGTCATGTATATCACATCAGCTTCTGCAATTGATCCCGCCATATCTTCAGTTTCTACAACTTCCGAACCATGTGATTTCAGGTCAGTCACAATTTCGTCAGGCATCCGCAGACTATCCGGTGAGACTAGAGTTAACTTGGCCCCGAATCTGACTAGAGCATGTGATAAGGAGTGAGTAGTTCTTCCATATCTTAAATCTCCGACTAAAACTACATTCAATCCATCAATAGTTCCATGAGATTCTCGAATTGTGAAAAGGTCAAGCATAGTCTGAGTTGGATGGTTTCCTGCTCCGTCTCCTGCATTAAGAACTGGGATTCCAATTGCATCAGCGCTGTATTGTGCTGCACCTTGACGAGGATGGCGAATTACTGCTATATCCGAGTAACCATCAACCATTTGCATAGTGTCGTACAGAGTCTCTCCCTTGGCAACACTAGAGCCTACCGAGCTAAGGTTCACTACTTCACCTCCGAGTCTCTTCATGGCTGATTCGAAAGACATACGAGTTCTAGTAGAATTTTCAAAGAATAAGTTCCCAAGCACCTTACCTTGTAGCAATGGAGCGTACATATCACCCTTGGCTACTGGCACTAATCTTTCAGCTGTATCGAGTATTTCCAATATCTCCTCATTACTCAAGTCGTCCATAGTGATTAGGTCGCTCATTGTCCGCCCTCCAATCAATCCCAACGCCGACATTTCATAGCCCTTACCCTTCTGAAAAATTATTCTAACCGCTCTCCGTCGGCTTGAAGTCGGATGCTTACACCGGCTAAACGATGATTATCTCGCGTACGCCAGTGCGGGTCTCTTTCTGTGGAGGTGGAACCGACCTTGATTGGTTCGCTAATTCAGAACAAACTGGTGGTCGGGTTACGTCGGTGGCTTTGAATCGCCATATTTATGTTACAGTAAACGCTCGTTTTGATGACAAAGTTCGGGTTTCTTACTCAAAAATGGAGTTAGTAGATAATTTTGAGGACTTAGAGCACGAATTAATCCGAGAGTCCATGAGGATTACCGGAGTAACTTCGGGGGTTGAGATTACAACAATCGCTGACATTCCCTCTAGAGGAACTGGATTAGGATCTTCCTCAACGGTTACGGTTGGAGTATTGAATGCCCTACACAATTTTGTCGGAAGGAAAGTATCAGCAAATCAATTAGCAGAGGAAGCGTGTAGAATTGAAATTGATATTCTAGGCCAGCCAATAGGGAGGCAGGACCAGTATGCAGCGGCTTATGGTGGTGTTAATTCAATATCATTTGGATCTGATGGAGTAGTTGTTGAGCCACTCGATTTGAGAAATGAAGTTCTCGAGAGGCTCGAATCAGAATTCACGCTTATTTTCACTGGGATGAGTCGTCGGGCGAGTTCGGTGCTGTCGGAATCACCCGATGATGAGAAAGATAGACTTGCGAGGCTGCGCACAATTCGCGCGCAGGCCGACTTGGCGCAATCCCAACTTGAATCTGGAGATTTGGCAGGACTTGGTGCGCTACTCGAGGGCGCTTGGCAGGCCAAGCGCGGAATTAGTGCCAGCGTTTCAAACGAGGAACTGGATTCTTTACACGACCGAATCCTCGCACTTGGCGCCAGCGGAGCAAAACTCCTCGGCGCCGGAGGAGGTGGCTTCTTCCTCGCTCATGGTGATGCTGGATTACGAGCCCAACTTACTGCCGAACTAGGAGATAGACATAGAATCATTCCACTCGACATCGACTTCGATGGCTCAACAATAATCCACACAGGAAGTGAATGAATGAATCGAACCACACTCGCAATACTGTTGACGACGTTGATGTTGACCCCACTAATTCCAATCGCCGGTGCCGACGCACACGGTATTCCTGAGGATCTCGATCCATACGATGGTTGGGCGACTCTGGAAATCCACGACCCTTTGGTGGTTAATTCGAACATCACAGCGACTTGGACTCTCAACTTCTCCATATCAGATTACTACGGGACTGAGCATCTTATCCATCCAGGTTTGGGTATTCGAAAGCAAATTGACACCTATCTTGGGGATGGTGATGAATATCTCAATCAGAGTGAAATTGATCTATTCACGCCATATTTGGAGAATCGCGTATGGATTAATTCCGAAAGCTCGGGATGCTGCATGCTTGACCACGAAGCATTCGTATCAACCAATATCACAATCATCGCCAACCCACCAAGCCCGGGTCCTGTGATGTCCCGAAATGGTTCGTGGGGCTGGACTGAAGTGGTAGAACTCGCAGGCACTACTGATGGTCGTAGTACTCGCCTGCTCGACCTGCCCCGTACTGGCGCCGCAGTCGAAGAAGTGCCTCTCACAATCTTTCTCCCTAGCTCATACGAATATCGCTACTCAGTGATGTCAGATGTAATCGAGGGATCCCCTGGCGAGTTCACGGTCAATCGCTCAGCCGTTCCAGTAGCCAGTGATATTCGAGTTAGTATTGGAACAAATATAGCTCCAACAGTTATCGCAGATCGCCTAGGTAGTAGTTCTCAGATCCCCCTTGATAAACCAGTAACTTACGAGGTTGATTGTCAAGATAGCCATCTAGATGAAACAGAAATTTTTTGGACGTTTAGCAATAATGGGTCAATTGTTCTAACTAGTGACCAGCCTTTTGTTTCAATAACTCCATCAGAGCATAATTTCAGCCATGGCCAAGTGCTAAGTGCAGTAGTTCAATGTGAGGATTATTTTGGATTAGTTAGTAGTTGGTATGAAAATATAGTAATTGATGGCGAATCTCCAACTTGGAGTGCTTATTTATCCTCACTTTCTAATGATAATCAAGTCACTTTAATCGATGTTAGTGACGGAATAATTGAACTTGCTAGTGAAGATGTTCTCGACATCAATATAACCACATCAGATAATTCTGGTCTAGATACTAGTATTGAGATAACCAGTAATCGTTCCAGTGGATGGAGGCATCTAGATTGGAACAACATGTTCGTGCAGAGTCGTTTCCCTCAAGGAGATAATGTCAATAATATAAATCTCGATATTGATGTTCGACATCAAGAGAAGCCTTCTTCCACTTACAGCTTAGAAATGACCGTAGCTGATAATGCTGGTAATACAGTCACCCAAGAATGGACAATCCTAGTTCTTGATGGCGCTGGACCCACTATCCTTCCGGAAATCTACTCCAAGGGTATACTTCTATCTCCTGAAGAACCAGCTAGAGCAGGCGAAACGATAACACTTAATCTGACTAATTCTTATGATGACCTCGATTCAATTAATCAAACACGATGGACATTCATTCTAAATCAGGAGTCACAATTCGAAAATAAATCATTTTCAGAAATTCATTTATTCCCTATTTCGCCACTAGAAGCGGGAAGTCATTGGTTTGAATTATACGCTTGGGATTCAAAGGGCAATATGGATATGTTATCATTTCCTATCACAGTACAACCTTCTTCAGGAATTGACATTCAGATATGGAATGTAAGTTATGAAGGAACACCAACAGTAGGTGAGACTATAGAAGTTCATGTAATTGTGCAAAACCTTGGCGGAGATCCTGCAGCAGGAAGACTTTGTAGTGGAGAAATTTGTTCAAATTACATTAATGTTCCATGGGCTACATCAACTGGTCCAGGTGTAATTGGAATCACACTTGAAATTCCACTTGAGAGGCCTGGAGAAGTGCCACTAAGATTCGAGTGGGATGAAAATAACCCTGATGAAGAATCGGTAATTACAATTAATTCAGATATCATAGTTAATCCTGATTCAGGACCTCTACAAGTAGTTCTTGCAGTATTTTTGATTCTGGCTGGATTAGTTATTGGAGCAAGAATGTTGTGGGGTCCAGAATCCGTCGACGAATAACACTAGACTACAATTGTTCTAGAATCAAGGTACAAACAACCGTTTGACTCTTGACCTAAACACCTTGGTGTGGATCTATGGTATTACCACCGGACCATGCTGACAGGGTCATTGCTCAGCATCGTTCTAGGGTCGAAAAAGTGTCAATGATGGGTACTTTGGTACTGATTTCATCAGCAGGCTGGTGGCTACTCCCGGCCATGGATGGGAGTGTGGAGTTACTCCCTAGAATGGGGCCTGTTATTGCAATTTTTATCTCTTCATTGATCCTGATGGATTTGATTGATTATGGGCCAATTGAGCGCTCCAGAATAGCAATCATATGCGGACTTTCATGGCCAATGGTGATGGCTATGGCTATCGATTCATTGGGTCAAGGAGATAGGGCAATTGCTACAGCTATTCTTGTCCTCCTTGCTGCAAATCTTTTCCTGTATTGGCGTAACTCACTTAGCTCCTCTTTATCGACAAAGAGACTTAGGGCATTTTCTGGCCTTGCTGGGTCAGCCATTGGAATAGCGATTGTGATCTCATTAGATTTGGAATTACTAATCGCCGTGCTATTCGCATTTTGCAGCTTAGGGATAGTAATCCCGGATATTTTAGCTAAAGACGATGAGTACCAAGAAAGAAAATTCTTCTCGATAAAATTAGATGCCGCTGAATCAAGGATGCTTAAATTACGCTCAACAAATTCCGGTCTAGAACAGGCCTCGTCCCTCATTCAGCAAGCTCGGGAAGTGGGTTGGAAAGATCCTCCTCGTGGGATGGTGCTAATCGAGGAGGCCGAAAGGGAAGCCGAGCGAATTATTGAGATGACTGTTGATATTGATGATATTCGTAAAAATTCTCTGAATTCTGTTACTAAGGCTGAGTCAATAGCACCCATAGTTGAGGGGCCGCGGAAAGCTTTCGATATGGGTGATAAAGAAGCCAGTCATGGTTCTCTAAGGGAGGCAGAGACACTCTATCGTTTGGCTAAATCTAGAGCAGAGGTAATTGAAGAGTATTGGCAACAGGCAGTGGATACGATTGCATCCGCTGAAAGTGCGATTTCAACAAAATCCATTTCGAACTCGGATGCGGTTCTCGGTATACTCAGAGCAGCAAAAGAAGCCATGGATTCAGAAAATCCTGCAGAGGCACTGCATATTGCAAATGCCATACCTTCGCATATTGATAGTTTAGAGGCATCAAAAGAAGACGCAGAGGTAGCAATTGCCGATGCGAAATTAGCCTTGAACTCGGCAGAAGGTGAGTTAAAGTTAGCAAATACAGAACGACTTGAAGAGGCCGAGAAAGCATTTTCCGAGGGTGATTCTGCTTTGGCTAAGGGGTTAGCTGATAGTTTAGCTCGGGAGGTTCGCGAAACCACTGATGCAATGCAATCAGTGCAAAGGGCCCTACGTCAAAAGAAGCAGATCATCTCTGAATTCCCTTCCGGTGATGCTAAACAAATCTGGGAAGAAAGGCTACTGCAAGTCGAAACAGAAGCTTCAACTGGAGAATGGAAAAATGCATCTAATTCTCTTGATTCTTTGACCAAAGATTTAGCCGAATATCAATCAGAGGTTGAAGATGCGAATGAGTTGTTACAATTCGTACAATCCGAATGGAAGCAACTTCGACGTCGTTTGGATTCTAGTTCTATATCAGCAACCGATGAATTCCGCATAGCCACTGAAGCTGCAGTCAATGATGCCTCGCAGGCCTTGGATGCTGGAGAAATCCAAGATTGCTTGACATTCCTAGGTAAGGCAGATGAATTACTAGAGGGGCTCCGTCGTAGAGTTGTCTGAGAATATTAAGAAGATGGAACTAGCCCCAAATCTCTCTCTCTATTCGTAATTTCTGCGAATAACTCAGAGACGAATTGATCCAAAGGAACACCGTTGCACTGGTCGCCATTTCGTGCCCGAATCGAGACGGTTTGATTCGCCGCCTCGTCCTCCCCAAGAATCAACATGTAAGCAGGCCGCATTTTTCTGTGCATTCGGATTTTCTTACCAATGGTAGCATCAGAATCGTCAACTTTTACACGAACTCCGGCAGATTCCAAAGCGGTTTTTACCTCAGCAGCATATTCAATTTGCTTTTCTGAAATGGTGATTACCTGAACCTGTATTGGCGATAGCCAAGTAGGGAAATTACCTATCCAATGTTCAGTCAAGAAAGCAACAAAGCGCTCGTGAGTCGATAGAGGTGCCCGATGAATTACGAAGACCTCACCATTTTCCTCACCATTCTCATCCTTGTAACTCAACTCGAAGCGATCTTTCGCCGCGAAATCCAACTGTATCGTCGACATCGACTCCTCACGTCCAAGGGCAGTGGTAAACTGAATGTCGATTTTCGGACCGTAGAAAGCCGCCTCGCCGACCTCCTCGACGAAAGGTACACCCATATCGACTAGAATCGATCGCAAGTGTTCCTGAGTCGACTCCCAAATTTTGGCATCGCCGATATACTTCTCAGTATTCTCAGGGTCCCACAAGGATAGACGCAAGTGGAAGTTCTCGAACCCGAAGGTTCGGTAGTAATCGTTGACC
>PANM01000028.1 GCA_002708385.1 Methanobacteriota archaeon
CTGTAGCTTAGTCAGGTAGAGCACCCGGCTCTTAACCGGGCGGTCGCGGGTTCGAACCCCGTCAGACCCGCCAATTCTAATTCGCTTGGGGCTTCGTTTGATATGTGGATGCCCCGCCCAAGGGGCGGGGTTACTATGACCAAAGAGACTTGGATAGGAGATGTTCGGGCCGGGAAACATGACGGCTCGGAGGTTGAACTGAAAGGATGGGTTCACCGTTCTAGAGGTTCAAACAAGATTCGATTCGTTGTACTTAGGGATTCAACAGGAACCGTTCAATGCGTTGTCAAAAGGGACGTTGTTGGAGACGAAGCCTTCGATGCGGTAAAGGAGGCACTTATCGAATCCAGCCTAATTATTCATGGAAGCGTCGAACCAACTGACCGAGAGCATGGTCACGAGATTCAGGTCGCAGATTTGCAGGTTGTTGGGCCAGTCAATCCGGCTAATCCATTTCCAATTACAGAATCTGCTATGGACCAGGCAGATGGAGGAGAAACCGAATTTTTACTTGATAATCGACACCTCTACCTTAGAACTAGTCGAATGACTACTATGCTGAAAATGCGCTCTACAGTTTTCGGCGCCATTCATTCCTATTTCCGAGATCGAGACTTCACGGAATATCAAGCACCGAATTTCGTTGCCGGCGCCGTAGAAGGTGGAAGCACCTTATTCGAGGTTCCATACTTTGGACGAAAGGCCTACTTGACCCAATCTTGGCAGCTATATGCCGAGGCCGCAATGCCAGCCTTAGAGCGCCTATACACAATGGCTCCATCCTTCCGTGCAGAGAAGTCAAGAACACGTCGTCATCTTACAGAATTCTGGCATGCAGAAATGGAAATCGCCTGGGGTTCAAACGCTGATGTAATGGTGCATGGTGAAGGTGTAGTGCGTAATATTGCCAGTACTTTATTGGATAAACATTCTGATGATTTAGAAAGCATGGGTAGAGACTTGAATTTAGTTGCAAGATACGCAGATAATCCATACCCAAGAATGCGTTATGACGAAGCTGTTGAAACTCTGCAGGGCATGGGGGTAGATATTGAGTGGGGTCAGGATTTAGATTACTCTAAGGAAAAGGTCTTGACGGAAGATTTCGAAATCCCTCACTTCCTAACTCACTATCCAAGAGTAGCTAAACCATTCTATCATCGCCCAGATCCCGAGGACCCCAAGTATGTCCTTTGTCATGATTTATTGGCACCAGAAGGATATGGCGAAATTATTGGTGGAGGGGAGCGAACTTGGTCCGAGCCTGAGATCCTTGATAGAATCGATGAAGAAGGGACCGACAGAGAGGCGTATGAATTCTATATCGACATTCGTCGTTATGGAGGAGTCCCACATGGTGGATTTGGACTTGGAGTCGACCGTGTATGCGCTTGGCTGACAGGTGCTGATCACATCCGTGAAGTCATTCCGTTCCCTCGAGATAGCCGTCGAGTAACTCCATAATCGACACCTACGGTGTCGTAAGAGAATTTGCTAACACTCATACCACAGGTCTTGCTCGCAGAGGTATGGCCGAGTGGGAGACTATCGATCTTGCAAACCCTACGGAGGAGCACAGAATGCTTCGGGAGATGGTTCGAGATTTTGTTCGTGAAGAGGTTGAACCGCAAGCATTGGAATACGACCGAGAAGAAAAATTCAACCTTGATTTATTTCGTAAATTAGGCGAATATGGTCTGCTAGGGATTTCTGTACCCGCAGAGTATGGTGGCTCGGGGATGGATGCCACTTCTGTCGCGATCATAAATGAGGAACTAAGTTACTCAGACCCTGCATTTTGTCTTGCATACCTAGCTCATTCACAATTGATGGTTAACAATCTCGCCTTCAATGGAACAGAGGAACAGAAGGCGAAGATTCTGCCAAAGGTCTGCAGCGGAGAATGGGTCGGTTGCATGGCGATGAGCGAGCCGGGATACGGAACTGATGTACTAGGAATGCAGACAACTGCTCAACAGAATGCAGACGGAAATTGGGTAATTAACGGTCGAAAAATGTGGATTACTAATGGCTCGATTGACGAGGAAGGAACTCCTGCCGATGTGTGTTGGTTGTATGCACGAACTGGAACTGATACTAAGGGTCGGGCTGAAGTTACTACCTTCCTAGTGGAAAAGGGTATGCCAGGGTTCAGTGTGGGTCAGAAAATTTACGACAAATCAGGAATGAGGGCGTCGAATACTGCAGAATTGGTCTTCGACGATTGTGTTGTCCCTGCTGAAAACATCGTTGGCTCTCCGGGTGAATCGATGATCCATATGATGCGCAATCTAGAGTTGGAGAGAATAGGGCTTGCAGCAATGGGATTAGGGATTGCCCGAAGGTCACTAGCTGCAATGAATCAATACGCCAGTGAGCGAGAAGCATTTGGTCAAGAAATCAAGAACTTTGGACAAATTCAGCGCCATATTGGCGAGTCCTGGGCTGAATATCGGGCAATGCGAGCCTACATCTATGATACTGCAAGAAATACTGATTTGTCTAAGTCAGGAAACAGGTTAGACACAGACGGTGTGAAACTATTCGGCACCACTGCCGCGAAAAATATCGCAGACAGAGCAATTCAGGTAATGGGTGGATACGGATATGTTGGTGAATACACGGTTGAGAGGCTTTGGAGGGATGCAAAGCTGCTTGAAATCGGTGGAGGAACTTTGGAGTCTCATCAAAAAAATATCACCCGAGATTTGGCTAGAATGCCAGAAAAGATAGAAGAATGACTGTCAGAATCAATGGTAGTCCCGCCCGGATTTGAACCAGGGTCCCCAGGACCAAAACCTGAGATGATGGACCGCTACACTACGGGACTATGGTGTCGCGGTTTAGTGTAACCGCTTTGGACTTGACGGGCCGTGAAACCGCAGACTACAATAGAGTTGTTTGCTCCAAACAGGTCATGCGTCAGCAAATTGCGGTGACCTTTGTCCTGCTAATGTTGACATCAAGTATGTCTTATGGGATAGGAGATTATCAGTTAGGTGAAACGTCAGAAGCAATAGATAGTCCTTCAAGAGAATTTGATTATTCCAGTGGATTACTCGATACCTCAGTTAATCCTAATCCATGGGTTGAGCCTAGTTTATGGGAGCGAGTAAATTCAGGTCAGGAAAATCTCAGAATCACAGTAATCACTTATTCATTGAGGGAATTGAATCATTGGCAAAATGAACATAACCAATTAGAAGAGCAGGTTATGGCTTTTGATGGCCAAAAACTTGAATCTACTGAAACCTCTGACGGAGAAATTGACCACAGGACATTCTGGTTAGATGCCAATATTTTTCATAAAATATTTTCAATACCTGGAATTATTGGAGTATTGGATGCTCAAAATTCACCTGAGCCATATGATATAGCGCCCCTCGGAGGAGAAATGAAGAAACCGGAATCGGTTCGATCAGGTGAAATTCATGGTGCCACAGATGCTTGGCAAAGAGGGTACTCAGGTGACGGGATTGTAGTTGCAGTCGCAGATACAGGAGTAGATTTCGCCCATCCTGATTTAGAGGGAACTCAGGCGCGAATACGAGACGGAAGCCAATACGATGGCTGGCCATTGATGTTTGACCACAATTCGATGTACCATTGGATGGTTAACGGCCAAGTATATCCCTCTAGGGGTGAATCATGGTACGCAGACACATCAAATCTAGATTATGATAATGACTCTGATGGAATTTTGGATGACTCGGGATACGGTATTTCGGGGGTCCCTAGTTCTAGATCCGGTGTGTATCATTTGGGTCAACATCCGGATTCAACTCTGCGTAGTCAAATGGGCGGTGACGTCCCAATTTTAGTTATTGATTCGATTTTCAATGGCAGTTATGACGTTGTTATTCCTGATGTGAATCGCAATGGTAATTTCAGTGACGATGAATGGATGATGAAAGGCAATGAGACCGCCGGTTTGGATGAAGATGGAGACGGAATAAGAGATGTTTCCGCTGGTCTGTTATATTGGATATCTGATGGCTCTAGCGGGGTTCCTTACGGCGATATATACGCGGGTCGTCACGGATATTCCAATCGAATAGCAGGAGCAGGAAATCTGACGTTGTTTATGTTAGATTCAGGAAGTCATGGCACGCTTTGTGCTTCAGCTGTCGCTGCTCAAGCACAGGTCAATGATGGAGCCGTTTTGGGGATGGCGCCAAATGCGACTATAGCAAGCATAGGCAATCACTACTCTGGAGGCCACTCATTGGATGGGTGGAGGTGGATTGCTGAGGGGAATGATGGAGAACCCTCCACTTGGGATGATCAGGCTCATATCGGCTCATTTTCATTTGGATATTCCAGTATAGACGACTCAGGAGCCGACTCTTATTCTCTCTATCTTGATTGGCTTACAAGGATATACAATAACCAAACACATTACGCAGTAGCAATTGGTAATGGTGGCCATGGTTATGGGACTGTGAAAGTCCCAGGCGCCGCACAAGGTATATTCTCAGTAGGTGCATTTTCAAGTCGTACGAATATGCTTTGGGGGCAAAGTGCACCTTGGAACAATAGAGGTCCGAATATAGTCGGAAGGATGGATCCAGATATTGTAGCTGTTGGATGGTCTGCTACAGGTGATGTTCCATTGAACCTAAGGGATGATGGAAATAGTGCGACAACTACTTGGGGTGGTACAAGCCTAGCAACTCCAATTACAGCAGGATTGCTTGCTGTAGTGGAGCAGGCATGGGTGGAAAATTACGGCGAATTGCCAAAATCCCAACCATTCAGGGACTTCATTCTATCAACTGCTGATGATAGAGGATATGACCCCTTTGTACAAGGAGGTGGATGGTTCAATGCCAGTAGATCTACTGCTGCAATAGATGGAGTGAATGGAACCTTTTCATTTACTCCAAGTCAATGGATGACTGGTACTTTCCAAGGACAGCACAGAGATGCAAACATCAACGTCATTTATCCGGGAGACTCACAAACGGTATCTATTGAACTTACAAATCACGGTGAACGTCCAATTTCCTTTACGGCTATTGGTAAGAAACACCAAGCAATCGCTCACGAAGTAGGCCAATGGCTTAGCATTGGAGATGGTAGTAGTGGCGGAGAAAACAATACTTGGGACGGTTATCAAGGCGACAGGCCTGACTTACTTATTCCGATTCATGTCAACAATACAAGTTACCAGTTAAACCCCTATACAAATTTGATTAGAGCCCGAGCAGTCATCGAATATGCAGCGTTTGATGGTGATTTGGACCGTTCATCAGACGAGCGAATTGAACTCAAATTATATCGCTGGAGTGACGATGATGGAGATGGAATCTGGGTCGCTGACGAGGATAATGATTCAATGGTAGATGATGTGGATTGGACGGAATCTTCTGAATTTGATGAGTACGCAGAGTGGTACATGCACGGCCCCCAAGCAGAACTGAGGGTTGGTTTGCCATTTGACGACATGGGGGATGGACTGTTTTTAGGTGTCTCAAGAAGGGATGCATCTCCTTCTGGACTCGAAAATGTCAGTATTGAATGGGATTGGACTGCATTTGCACCTGTCTCTGACAGTTGGATAAGCACTTTTCATTCGATTCGACCTCCAAGCATCCTCCCTGCCAATTCGACAATTTCCTACAATTTTACAGTTACAGTGCCATTAGATGCTGAACCGGGGCTACATCAACACGGTCTTGTGATCAATGGGCGAACTCTACCTATCGTCACTAATGTCCCATATACAGCTCCTATCAACATCAATGCTCTCCCACTGGATGGCAATGTCGCCAATCAGACGCTATACGATGAAGCGTGGATATCTGGGGCTCAAAGATGGAGTTGGAGAGCTGAATCTGGCGATTGGCGAATAATGACTGTTGATTGGCCCGAGTCTCTAGATACAGGAGGAAATGCAATAATTGATGTAGATTGGGATGATAACCCATACACGGACATCGATGTCTTATGGATGTCTCAAAAACCTCATGAATATCATGACGAAGATCCGGAAGCTTATGGAGACTCGACTTTCTACATAGAAGAGCGCTCGACAAACAATCATCGAGGCTCTGGGCGTCATGATTGGGGGACTTATACAGGAGAGTCAAGAGAGGTGTTTGCGGTTCCTGTTTCTGCTGGATTGCATCAAATGGCCTTACACACTGCTCTTCATGGAGTTTCTACAAATGACAATCCATTGAATATCTCAGTTGGTTATGTTGCAGCGGAACAATCTGGATTCCATAAAGTCGTTACAGATTGGTCTAAGGCTAATGGGACCGAGGGTATCTATGTTGTTTCAACTGTTCCAGTACCGCTGGAAAGTGTAGAATCATTTGGCTGGACTCAACCAATCTATTTTGATAACGAAACGGCATACCAAGATACATCTAACGATAAAATGTCTGCTTCATGGTGGCATAATTTCTCAGTCGAAAATGCCACAGAATTAAGCATATCAATCGATGCTTATGAAGAGGCAGATTTGGACTTATTTTTGTTCAGAGATGATGATGAAGATGGTTTGTTTGAATCTGGTGAAGAAATAGCAAAATCCTGGGGTAGTACCAGTTCTGAGAGCATAGAAATTGACTCGCCAGAAGACGGAAATTACTCCGTTGCAGTCCATGGCTGGTCGGTTAGTGAAAATGTTCAGTTTTGGATTGATTTGGAAATAATTGCGGGTACTTCACTACGAGTTTTGAATGCCACATCCTTGAATGAAAGCCAAATCAATTCACAATGGCCGAATGGTTCTGATACTTTAGCAGGGGCAATACCATCAGCTGCGATTGAATTCCTCGTGGATTATGATATGCCACCTGCAGAAGGGTACTGGGAAGGTCATGTCGAAGTTGCACTTGAAGGTGGAGTCGAAATTACTATGCCGTTTATTTATGAATTAGTTGATTTACAACCGGAATTAGAATTTGTTACACCTGAAAACCTAACTCAAACTAATGTTGTTTTACCAATTTCCCTACACGCAAAGGATATTGGTAGCGGATTTAATTTGTCTGATTTGGCATGGACCGGCCTCGACAACAACACTACTGTACCGAATGCAACCACTGTTGAAGCCACTTTGTCGAATCTATCATCGATGGACATCACCTCGACTTGGAATTCAGTAAATCATAGTACAAATTTGACATTCAGAGAGATTTGGATTAATGCAACTCTACCAGCTACTGAGCAGTGGCATGATTATGTCGCCAATATTGCCGATATATCAGGCCGCCAAGCATTGGATTGGCTATCGGTGAAGTACGATACAACCGCTCCAATATTACTCGTCTCGGATATTCCAGTTATCACAAGTGAATCACTACTTGAGATTTCAATACAGACGGAATGGGATGCTGAATTATGGTACAATGGTCAGATTCTAGAAACCAATTCAAGTGGGGAATCTAATCTAATTATCAATCTTGATGAGTCACAAGAATTGAATTGGAACAATCCTTCCATGATACCGAAAAGTGGCTACCTAGTGAATGGTAACAATACATTTTCTTTCGGCGTCTCAGATCCAGCAGGTAATCAATTCAATAGGTCGTTTGAGGTGGTATTGGATTCGACCAAGCCTGAAATTTTCTCGTCCGTTTTCTCATCTGAAAACTCCATGCATCTATTCGATAATTGGTCTTGGTCAGGGCCAACCCTTAATGTTACAAATTCTGCATTATCTTTCGAAGTAACACCCGATATTCAGTCAATCTGCATAGACTTAATCTCCAACACAAATGATTTTGTCATTGAAAACTGTAAAGTTGACCCATCCCTTCTTGTCACTCAACAGCATTTGGGTTTTCCTTCTAATACTGAATTTCACACACCATTCTTACTCGACCTAAACAACATAAGTGATGGTGGATATCACCTTGAGGTCGAATTAGTTGATTGGGCAAATAACACTAATCAATACACATACCCACTAGTTCTCGATCGCACTTTACCTGAAGTTGATTGGGACATTAGCCCATCCAGCGAAGGAATTCTATCCGATCACCGTTTGGGGCTCTCTTGGACTAGTTCCGAAAACATCGAACTTGAATTCCTACATAATGGCGAAATGATTTCTCAATGGAATGCAAGTTATGGTGGCCATTTCTTCGAATTGAATTTCACTGGTGAACATGAATTTTGCATACTTGCTTGGGACTCAACAAAGGGGCAATTAAACGAAAATCATATTTCTGAGTGTAGAACATTCATGCTTGAACCGTCTCTATACGCTTCAGCAATTTGGGCTAGTTGGGACGGCACTGTGGTTGGGACGGAAACTGTGAATCTTACTTTCTCCCGAGGCCCTAATCAGACTGCAAACATCACTCATATTCCGGCCGATGCCAATGTAAATGACCTTCATCCAACTTATTTATTTGAGCCGGGTATGTCCTTCGTAGAGGTGGAATTAGCTCTAGAGGAGGGTGAGAATGAATTCCTGCTGAGTGTGGGTGGGCTTGACCAAACCCAGTTATTCAGGTTCTATGTTGAGCGAGACACAATTACTCCTGTAATTGAATTGACTGAGATAGGTAATCGGACCACCAATCTAGGTGTTGTGAGGGTTGTCGAAGGTATATGCGAGCCAAGGGCAAGTGTTTCGGTTTGGACCGAGGTGGCGAGTACTTCTTTTGTTTGTGGACCTGAGGGTAATTTTAGTCTGCAAATGGGCGTTCCGGCTAATGCCTCGTGGCACATCGTTCGCGCATCTACCGAAGATTTAGGCGGAAATACGAATTCTACGAGCATTGAGGTGCTGTACCAAGAATGGTTAGATTGGGCCATTGACGATGCAGAGGCAGGAGGACCGATGCTCTACTGGGCACTCGGGCTGGTGCTGGCTGTGTTCTCAATGCTCGGGCTGACGAGTTGGGGTGTTAGGCGCCGACGTGAAAGGCTGGGTGCTGCTGTGGAGATGGCTGCAAAGGAGGCTGAATCTGCGACTGAGTCCTTCGAAGTGGTTGGTGATTGGCTCGATGATATGCTGAATGAAACCGCCCCCACTGAACCTTCCAAACCCCTGCCGGAGGAGGAGGAGTTGCGTGCTTGGGCACGTGGCGAGCGTGAAGTCCAGGATTGGCGAGACAGAATTCCTGATGGTGAAACAAGCGACAAAAGATGAGAATGGGGCTAGAGCGAGCCTTCATGGATGGAATGTGTTTGGGTAATGATATGAGTATACAGAGCATAGCCGTACTAGGTGCAGGTCAAATGGGCAATGGTATTGCACAAGTCGCAGCTTGTGCAGGCTATGATGTTACTATGATTGATATCAATCAGGATTATCTCGATAAAGGAATGGTTGCAGTAAAAAACTCACTTTCGCGAGTTGTCAAAAAGGAACGAATGAATCAAGATGATGCCGATTTGGCAATTGCTAAAATATCTACATCGACTCACAAAAACGCAGCTTCATCCGCTGATTTAGTCATTGAAGCGATACCAGAAATTCCCGAATTAAAATTTTCAACCTTTTCGGAATTTGATGAAATATGTAAGCCGGATGCTATTCTTGCCAGTAATACTTCCAGTATTTCGATTAATGCCATCGCTAAAGCCACAAATAGGCCAGAGCGAGTAATAGGGATGCATTTCATGAACCCAGTTCCAGTGATGAAATTAGTTGAAATTATCAATGGATCGGCAACATCCCCCGAAGTGACTCAACTTGTATTAGATGCATGCGAAAAAATGGATAAAATCCCTCTTTCATGCAATGATTCACCTGGATTTGTCTCAAATAGAATACTCTGCCCGATGATAAATGAAGCGATTTTAACTCTAGAAGAAGGCGTTGCTGAGCCAGAAGCAATTGATGGAATTATGAAATTAGGCATGAATCATCCAATTGGGCCTTTAGCCTTGGCAGATTTGATAGGTCTTGATACAATTTTACACATAATGAACGTACTTTATGAGGGATTTGATAAAGATCCAAAATACAAGCCCTCTCAACTATTGGAAGATATGGTGGTCGAAGGGAAATTAGGTAGAAAAACGGGTTCGGGATTTTACAATTACGAATAATTTACCAGAATCGAATTTTCCATAATATTTTTCCGTTTTTGGGATTAAATTCTCTTTATGGGCATGGAAAACGAATTTTATCAATAAGATTGCAATTTTGATACACGGGGCGGTATGATTATATCAGCCACATAGTGTGGTCACTTACAGTGACGCCCATGAACGCCAAACTAGTTCGAACAATATCGATAGCCCTACTGATGATAGTATCAACACAAATTGCCATGTTGGATACAGATGTCCGAGATGAACTGAAGGAAGCTCCACTTGAAGCTAAAGTGATTACAGTTCCCTCTTCAGGATGTCTTGGAGATGACGCATGTACTGGTCAAGATGCCGGTACTACTCTAGCCACAATTATTGATCTCACCTCGGCCGTTGATTGGACTCCTTCTGCGACAGGGACGGACACTACATTTTCCGGATATCTGCCAACTTACGGTTCCGCAGGTAATGACATTTTCATGTTGACAGTTCCATGGGGCTACCAAGTTGAGGCAATCGTTACTTGGGAAGACGTTGCTGGAACCGGAACTTCAGTACAAGACAGTATATACTGGACTGGAATTTATTCATGTGACACCTTCGATCTTGGGCTTTCCGGAGGTATCTCTACTTCTCCATGGGGTGGTTCACCCTGTGGAATAGATGACAACTACATGAGCACATGGCCAGGTCCAGGAACAATGTCTGGGGATTCAGCATCAACAGTTGGAACAGATGTCGGTGGGCAAGACATCTTCATCCAAGTTTACTGCTGGGACTGTGGTTGGTACTCTAACCCACAGATTACTGACTATGAGCTAACAATCCGTGTCACACCTTCTGATGGAGGAATGGGTGATTTCGGCGACTGGGGTTCTCCTACTGCTGACACACTTTACACTTGCAATCACCCAAGTGCAACTGCAGGAACTTGTCTGGAAATTCCAGATTTAATACTTAATTTCGATATGAGCTGGTCAGGTTTTGCTACTGGAGTCGATGAAACATCAACAGGTTACGCTGCTGATATGTTCACCATCGATATCCCTCCAAACCACGATGCACAGGTGTCACTAACTATTGATTGTTACAACAACTGTGATGCGGCCTACTACCAATATGCTCACTTGTTCTTAGACGGAGATGGAACACCTTACAATGCTAATACTGGAACACTTGCTAACTCCGCCCAAGGTGGAGGGAACAGTGGATACTTCATCTTGGATTTACCTCTCTATGGTCTAGTTGGGGATTATTGGGATTCAAAGTCTTGGTTGGTATCAGGTGCTGATACTTTCGACATAGCATTGTTAGCTGTGTCCCCTCACATTACTACTGCATCAGGATTCAATTATATCATCGACATTACCTTCGAACCTGCAGCTAACGCTCCATGCGCTACTGCTGATGACGGAGGTTCTGGTGATGATGCTCCTGACGATGACCCATACAACAATGATGACCCTGATCTACTAATTTCCGGGACCCATGGTGTAATTACAGGCACAATTTGCAAAGATTATGACTCAAACGACTTCTACACTATGTCTGTTCCTTCAGGAATGGGAGTGTTCGCTTCACTAGAATGGGATGATTCAGACTCTCCATTGTATGACGGTCTAGATTTTACAATGACTCGTGACGATGGTTCAGGCCTTCTTCCTATCATGGATGCGACAAAGGATGATGCTACAGTTCAGTCGGTTACAACCAATCAAAGTGGATTCTTCATGCCCGGTGGTCTTGTAACTACAACTCAATGTTCCTTAGAGTCGGTTGGTTCAGGATACAATCCTTATCCTAACGCTCCAACAGACAGTTGTAGCTTCACTCTAAATGCTGGAGAAATGATGCATATGGAGCTCGATACTCGAGCATATGGATCAGAAGTTATGGTTTTCGTAACGGACCCAAGCGGTACACAAACACAGTATGGCCGCAACCCGTCCATCCCAGTAAATGGAGCATCAACTTCTTTCGCCACTAATTCCTATTATGATCTTGCGATTTGGGAATGGACTGCGCCTGGTGACTACACAGTAATGGTGACTGATTCATATGGAGACGGTTGCACTTGCACTCTAGATGTATACAGAGATATCGCGCCAAGCTTAGGTGCAAACAATCTAGTTTTGGAAGTTGCAGTCGACTCATTACCTGACGAGGCTGTGGTAAATTACACCATTACCTATGATATGTATCCAATAATGATGCATTCTACGCTAGTAATTTCTGATGAACCACTAGGTGCCGATACATCCGTTACAAATCCTGGAACACTTTATCCTGCTAACTACACTTACACGGGATACATGCATGATGCTTGGGATTCACAGGATGTTTTCGAAATTTTCATCCCAGAAAATTACGGTATCACCCTAAACGTACACAGTGACGTCAAAAACGATATCGATATCATGTCATCCATGGGTAATAATCTCGGAGGTGCTGACCCCGCTGGTCCAGTGACAATGGCTTACAACCCAGCCTTTGGTGGTTCAACAGAAACAATAACTCTAGACATGGAAGTTGGGTCTGGAATGTACGATTTGGTAGTTGAAATGTGGAACGTAAATGACGGACCAGATACTCAACAAAATGATGCTGGACTTGGTGTAGACGCTGCCGATCACCACCTTGATTCAGGCTCGACAAATTGGGCTCTTGGTGGGGTAAATATGGCAGATGGTACAGTCGCCAATGGCGAAGTTACTTGGCTAAACAGTACAACACAAAACGCTACAGGAGTACCTGTTGATGCCACATTCTCAGGAATGATTAACCACGTATGGGATAGGGTTGATGCTTACAGATTAGCAATACCTACAGGATACTATGCA
Organism: Methanobacteriota archaeon; assembly: GCA_002708385.1. Classification (GTDB taxonomy): domain Archaea; phylum Thermoplasmatota; class Poseidoniia; order Poseidoniales; family Thalassarchaeaceae; genus MGIIb-O1. The sequence continues at coordinate 12,846 of PANM01000028.1, forward strand.
TTCGTGAATGTAACGACAGATGGAAATGATGCAGTAGCTACTACTTTGTTTTCATCTCCAGATTATACAGCAGCGTGGACGAACGGTAACGACGAAATCGCTTCGTATTGTCCTTCCTTTGCTCCTGGTGACTGTGAATTGTCAACAGATCACAAGCATGAAGGCAACTTCGTATCGTTGAGCATTTGGTCTTACCAACTAACAGGAGATGTCGACTTCCATTATGATGTAAGTATTGAATGGGGTGACATAAGCAATCTACCATGTGAACACGATGATTTCGGCACTTGTACTGACGCACCTGATATTTACACAGTATGTTACGGTACTGCACATGATTGCGATGACGGAATGTACCTCAATGCAACAGTTGATGTCGAACACACAGGAGATGGCTGGGCCCACTCAGCTTACGATTCTAGGGATTGGTACAATATTGATATCCCACATGGATATGGACTCGATTTGGAGTTAGACGCACCTACTGGTACTAATTATGACATATACCTCTACAATGTAACAACAGGTAGATCATTCAGTGCCATGACATTCGGAACATATCCGTTCGAAGTAGGGACTAATGACAGTTCCACATGGACTGGCGGATTAATTGCAGTCTACCTAAGAGGTGGTTCATACCATGATGATGATGGTACTGACGATTATACAATTACATACAACTTATTCACCCTGGACGCTGATGGCGATACTTGGTTTGATAGAGATGAAGACGCATGTTCAGAGGCATCACTAACCAATGCTACGTACGACCCAACAAACAGTTCGAGCTTCCCACCAGACAACGATGCTGATGGTATCTGTGACGAACTGGATGATGACGATGATAATGATGGAATCGACGACACGCTCGACACCTTCCCGCTTGATCCTAACGAATCAGGTGACATGGATGGAGATGATATTGGCGATAATGCCGATGATGACATTGACGGCGATGGGTGGTTAAATGATGATGAAACTGATTGTCTAACTGATCCTTTCGACTTCAATAGTGCACCAATAGATTCCGATATGGACGGCATTTGCGACCCAATCGATGCTGATTTAGATGGTGATGGTGTCGACAATATAGAGGACTATTATCCAGAAGATGCCGGAGCAAGTAAGAATACTGATGGTGACGATTACCCTGATGAGATTCATCCAGGTTGGGTTGAAAACGCATCAGCATACATGTACGACCCTGATAATTCTGTTTACGAGACTACATTAATGACAGACTCTGATGATGATAACGACGGATTTTCAGATGTCCTTGAAGTATCTTGTCAGTCTGATCCATTACTCTCTACAAGCATACCTACTGATTCAGACATGGACGGTACCTGCGACGTAAATGATGATGATATCGATGGAGATGGAGTCTCAAACACTGAAGACGCATTCCCATTGTCACCTTGCGCTTCATCAGATCACGATGGTGATGGTAAACCTGACACCTTGGTAACTGATTGTGCAACCTCACTAGTAGAAGATGTTGATGATGATGATGACGGATTCAGAGATGATGTCGACGCATTCCCAACAGACAATTCTGAATGGTATGATACCGATAATGACCAAATCGGCAACAATGCTGACCTTAATGACGATGGAGACGCATGGACAGATTCTGAGGAGAAAGATTGTGGCAGCAACTCGTTAGATGTTAATTCAGTACCTGATGATTATGATGGTGATGGTACATGTGACAAGCTTGACACAGATGATGATGGTGATGGTGTTCCTGATGTGATGGATGCTTTCCCATACGATGCTACTGAAAATGCTGATTTTGATGGTGACGGCATTGGTGATTACTCAGATTCTGATGATGATAATGATGGTTGGTTAGACGATGCCGAACCTAACTGTGGAACAGACCCAATGGATGGCAACTCAGTACCTGCAGACAATGATATGGACCGAGATTGTGACGCTACAGACCAGGATGATGATAATGATGGTGTCTTAGATCTAGATGATGACTTCCCATTGAATCCTGCAGAATCCAATGATCTAGACGAAGACGGAATTGGCGACAATGCTGATAACGACGACGATGGTGATGGTTGGCTAGATACTACTGAAAATCTCTGTAAGTTGAACAATGGAAGAGGCGCTGCCGATAATGCAGACATTTACCCAGTCGACAACGAAACTAACCCGGGTGCTGACGGAATCTACGGGACTGATGACGACATGCCCGATGAAATCATAGGAGACAAAGTTTGTAATGCTCTTGACCCAGATGATGACAACGACGGTGTACCAGACCCAGCAATTTACCAAGTAGATTCTAATGGTCATTGTTATACCTGTGAGGACTGGGAGGACCACTTCCCTTGGGACCCTACCGAACAATTCGACGGAAACCAAGACGGAAAGGGTGACAATTCTAACGAATTGACTCTAATTGACGATATGCGAGATGACCCAGGTCCGTTCGCAGGTATTGGTCTGGCTATTGCCCTTGTCGTTGGACTAGGTGCTCGCTTCGCGAGAAGTGGGACTGAGGAAGATGATGAGTTCGACATGTATGACGAAACCGAGGATTTCGTCGACGAAGATGAAGATGACGAAGAAGAGATCGAAGCCTGAAGCTTCGAACGAAAACGGATTTCCGGGGCTCCCTCAGGGGGTCTCGGATTTCCGACAACACTCATTTAGATAGCCTAACGTAGCCAAACTCGGTGTAGATAATACACTTAATCCACTAGAATCGGTGCAAGTTCCACACCATAATAGGCCGAAAATATGTCTTATTTACCCCCTATTCGGGCTTCATTTCGAGTAATTTCAATGTTATTTGCTTATAAACAAATACTAAATTGGGAATAGGATATCCTCAATAATTGCTTCTAATTAGTGTCAAACAAACATTAGAGAATTACGCCTTTTGAGTATGATCATAATGGAATCAAATCTTATTTTCTAATCTCCAAATCAAATCTAAATTGGGGGTCTTTCAAGTTATCTTTGGCGTGGTTATTTTCAGTTCTGATAATGTGGTATCTGCTCCAATCAATTTCTCTTCGTGTAATAACTAATCATTGGTGTGTTAATTAGTGTTCGAAATTAAACTGAGACAATTCGCAGTGAAGCGTTTTTTTTAAAATATATACAAATCCCAAATCACCTATTATCTTCATTTTTATGTTATTTTTCGATATTTTCAAAAGACTCAAATCTAATTATCAGCCCTACCAAGACTGCCCCACCCTATAGGGTGGTTTCCGGAACCTTCTAAATGCAGAATGGACGTGGAACCAAACATGGTTGCAGCCATGCCGCTCTCTACAGAGAGCTCAAAGAACAAGAAGACAGTGACAACGAACGACCTAAGGAACCTCGCTCTGTTCCTTGCTGGAGGCCTAGCAATACTGCTAGTTGCAAGCCAAATGGTGGATAGCGGTAGCGCTAGCGCTACTTCCCTGGAGGAGACTCCGGACAAGAGATTTGGATCTCCTACTATGATTTCCGACCCAACCGCCACGGCTACCGAAGATGTCGCCTACAGTTCGAGCGGTGAATGGGTCGACACCGACGGTGCGATCACATTCACGTTTTCAGGCTGCAGCGGTAAGTGGTTCACTTGTACCGATAACAGCGATGGTGGGGCAGGTACCCTTTCCACATACACAATCGCTGGTACACCAACAGATGCCCATGTCGGCGCTCACTCTGTCACTGTGAGTGGTGCCCAAGGCGGTCAGACTGTAAACCGTGTAATCACAATCACAGTATCCGAAGTAAATGACGAACCTACTCTGACTGCAAGCGCAGTAGGTGGTACATTTACTGAAGATGGATCAAACGTTGACCTTTACTCTAGCCCTGCAGCTGCTGACTCAGATTCACAAGTAGCTCAGACTTGGGATCAAATGATCATCACCGTAACAGGCGTTACTGATACGACAGAATCCCTAATTATCGACGGTTCCACCGTAGCTCTGTCTGATGGAACTTCTGTAGCCAATACCGCTGGCACCTCGGAATTCGCTGTCTCTGTGTCTGTTACCGGAACTACAGCAACTGTAACTATCACAATGGATAATGGAGCAGTCGATGACTCCGAGCTTACTTCAATGATAGACGCACTTGCCTACAAAAACACTGACCAAAGTCCAACAGAGGCTAATCGTGTTATTACAATCACTCAATTAGATGACGAGGGTAGCACTGGTGGAAACCACGATAACTCCGTGACTGTATCCTTGGCCAGTACTGTAGCCGTAGTGGCTCAGGACGACGATCCAACATACAATGCCGGCGGAAATACTGGTGCATATACTGAAGATGCTGGTGGTACTGTAACTGACACCGTCACTGCTACAGATGCAGACGGTGAGACAGTCACCTATTCCTGTACTGGTTGTACCGATGCAGGTACCACACAAACACTGACTGACGTTTATGGAAGTTGGGTACTAACTGAGGCCAGTGGTGTTTGGGTTTACACACCAAATGACAGCGATAATGACTTGAACTCTCTGAATGCCGCCGAAGGCGCTTCAGAAACCATAGTTATCGTCGCTGCTGATGCATCTGGTGGAACCACTGCCTCGGTAACAGTAACAATCACAATTACCGGTGCTAACGACGCTCCAACAACTTCTGCAGGTTCAAAAACCACAGCCGAAGACACACTAGTCACTCTTGCAAATAGCGACTTCGCCTTCTCTGACGTTGACGACGCACATTCAGCCTTCACTCGAATCTACATCAAGGATCTAGAAAGCTCCGGAGATCTTGAATGTCAAGATATGAATGGAGGAGTTGGCGGCGATGCGGGTTGGAATGACTGTGAAGACGAACACTATGTTGATGCAGGTACTGATATCAGATTCACACCTGCAACAGATTCAACTGCCGATGTAACGTTCGATTTCTGCGTTTACGACGGTGTCACCTGTTCTTCAACCGCTGAATTCACGATATCTGTTACTCCGTCCAATGACGCCCCAACGATTTCTATCCAAGACGACACTTTGGATACTAATGAAGACACTTCGCTCACTATGAATACTGGTGGCGGAGATGGATTCACAGTTGCCGATGCTGAAAGTGCTACGCTAACGGTTACATTAGCCACAAGCTCTGGTACTCTAACTCTGGCTAATACTGGCGTAGTAGACTTCACAGGTGGTTGCAGTGCTGCAGCCGGAGACGGTACTACGGACACAACGATGACTTTCTGTGCTACACCTACAAATACTAACACAGCAGTTAATGGATTGATACTCGCACCAGCGTCCAATTCTGAGACAACACACACAATTACGATAACAGTTGACGACGGCACCAACAGCGCTGTGCAAGATACTATTGCAGTATCAATTAACGCCCAAAACGATGCCCCTACAGGGTCTTCAGCGACTGTGTCGGCTAACGAAGACAACACCTACACATTCTCTTCCTCTGACTTCGGATTCTCCGATGTCGATTCAGGCGCCTCACTCAAATCCGTAATTCTCCAGGCGGCAACAGCCGGAACTCTTTGGGTTGATTCTGATGAAAACGGAGCCGTTAATGGGGGTGAAGCTGCAGTACAGAACAATGATGTCGTTCTAACCGCAAATATCGCGAAATTGAAGTGGGCACCAGCTGCCGATGCTAGCGGAGTGATTGGTACATTTGCATTCGTAGTAACCGACAATGCTGACGCGTCTTCGATTTCTTACACCATGACTCTATCGATTACCGCTGTAAACGACGAGCCTACTCTTACTGCTACAACCGCTACTCCGACTTTCAATGAGGACGGTGCAGCAGTATCGCTGTTTTCGAATGCAGCAGCTGGCTATGGTGATACCGATGGTTCAGAAAGTGCTGATAGAATCACTGGACTAACAATTACTGTGACCAATGTTGCAGATACCACAGAATACCTGAACATCAACAGCGGTGCTTGTGATCTTACTGATGGAAACAGTGAGACAACAAGTCTTGGCGGAAGCCTCCTTACTTGTGCTGTATCTCTCTCAGGAACAACAGCTACTGTTACACTTTCACACGCTGGTTTGACTACAGCACAGGTGGTCAGTCTTGTCGATGCAATTACTTACGAGAGCAACGACCAGAGTCCTACTAATGGAGCCAGGGCAGTTACAATCACTAGTATTACCGACGATGGAGGTACCGCAAATGGTGGTGATAATTCCAAGTCAGTAACTATTGCATCTTCCGCAACAGTAGTTAAGTCTAACGATTTGCCTACTTCAGCTAATGGAGCAAAAACCATCACTGAAGATACTCAAACCGCTCTAGCTACTAGCGACTTTACTTTCAACGACGTAGATGGTGACACAATTGCCAGAATCCAGGTCACAGTTCTACCATCCACAGGTACTCTACAATGTCACAACGCTAACGGTGTTGGTGGCGCATGGGCCAACTGTGTTGCAAATGACTACGTAGCTGCAGGAGATAAACTCAGGTTCACGCAGGCATTGAACGATGTATCTACAGAACAATTCACATTCAAGGTCCACGATGGCACTGGATACAGTACCTCTACTTACACCTTTGACATCTCAATTACTGCCGTTAACGATGCTCCTGCAAATGCAGGCGACACCGCAACTGTTACTGAAGACACCCTGTATGATGATTGGACCGCCGCTTCCGATTGGGGATGGTCCGATGTCGATTCAGGTGACACACTCGAATCTGTCCTAATTTGGACATGCCCTGCCTCGGGTACTTTGACAATCGGCGGCAGTGCATGTTCCGCAGAGTCTTCTAGCGCTACATTAGCTAATCTAGATACAATCGATTATACTCCTGCTACAGATTTAGATACTGGTAATCCAACCTTTACTTACAAATTATACGATGGTGAAGCGTATTCAGCAGCAGGTACTATGACAATTTCCATCACACCCGTTAACGACGCACCTGCAAATGCAGGCGACACCGCAACTGTTACCGAAGACCAAGCATATACTGCTTGGACTGCAGCTACTGCTTGGGGATGGTCCGATGTTGATACCGGTGATACTCTAGATCACGTTCTGATTGTGACATGTCCAGCCTCTGGTACATTGACAATTGGCGGAGGCGCTTGTAATGCTGGGTCATCCCAAGCCACTCTAGCTAACTTGAATACGATCTCATTCACCACAGCTTCTAACTCTGTTACTGGTGTGACATTCACCTACAAGGTATCCGACGGAGATGTTTACTCTGGAGTCGGTACAATGACAATTTCGGTCACTGCTCAAAACGATGCGCCATCAGCAGGTGACACAACAGATAAGACAATTTACGAAGATGTTGCATATAGTTTTACAACCACACAATCGACTGACGTAGATGGAGATAGCCTAACAATTACTTGTTTGGAAAAGGCAGATGGTGGTTCAACCTCAGCCCTTCCTGGATTTATCGGTGTCAGTGACTTGGGCGATGGTAGAGCTACTATTTCCGGTACCGCGGCCGCTGCTAATTTGGCCGCTTCCGATGATTCCGACAACACCTACAAGGTGATTTGTACAACCACAGATGACGGCGCTGGCACATTAACCGCTACCGATGAGTTCGTAATCACACTCACGGAAATTAACGATGCTCCGGTTCTTGCGTCATCGTCAGGTACTTCCGCTACTGCAGGTACTGTAATTGAAGACAAAGCCGGAGGCGTAACATTCACTCTCACAGCTACCGATGAAGAATCCAACGATGCTGAATTTGCAGAGGGAGCAAGTTGCCCTGCTTGGATGACCGTTGGTGACGGAGGTGGCGGTGACATGACTGGTACGATTACCATCGCAGAAGCCGCACTAACAGATGCTAGAGTTGGCGCTAACACTTGTGACATTACTATCACTGATGGTACAACAACTTCATTGTACACTTACACGGTAACTATCACTGAAATAAACGACGAACCTACTCTAACAGCTACAGCTGCGAGCCCAACTCATACTGAGGGAAGTTCGGGCGAGACTCTGTTCTCTAACGCTGCCGCTTCAGACTCTGATTCACAGGCTACACAGACTTTCACTTCACTGACTTTCACAGTAACCAATGTTCAGGACACTACCGAATCCATCTATCTGGATGGAGGCTATGTGAATCTCGCAGCCATGGGTGATACTGCTACAACCACCTCGAACTCATACACCTACCAGATTACCGGCTGTTCCACTACTTGTACGGTTGCATTTACTGGAATGACGCTAACAGCGACTCAAATGCAGTCACTAGTAAATGGCTTGAAGTACAAGAATTCCGATGATAGCCCAACAGATGCTAACCGTGTCGTCACCATAACTCAGATGACTGACAGCGGTGGTACAGTAGGCGCCGGAGCCGACGATACAGTAACTCTAAGCATTGCCTCTACAGTCAATGTCGACTTAGCTAACGATGCACCAGATGCATCCGGTGCATCCGCTACAATCGCCAATATCAATGAAGATACAACCGGCCCAGCGGGTTCAACAATATCTGGAGCACTAAGTGGCGTAACAGATGCAGACGCAGGCTCAGGCGTCAACGGTGTTGTAATTTGTTCTTACACACACGATGCTAACAAGGGAACTTGGGCCTACGAGAAAGATGCTAGTGGATCATGGGTCACTATCTCAACTCGAAGCGACAACACCAACTGTCTTGGAATTGAAGACGATGATAAGATCAGATTCGTTCCAACAGCAAATTACAATGGAGCTGCTACAGCACTATCCTTGATTGTAGTTGACAACACTCAGGCTTTAGTTACCGGAACAGGAACTTATGATGCATCATCCACCGGTGGAACAACTGCTTTCGCAGCTAACACAGTATCTGTAAGTCATTCAGTTACAGCGGTCAATGACCCTCCAGTAGCCTCTGGAACTTCCTCATTTACAGCAATGAACGAAGATGCAACCGCCGCTGGACAGACTGTATCCTCCTTATTCTCAAGTAACTATGCTGACTCTGCAGACAGCGACGCCATAGCAGGAATCTGTATCACAAGTTACACCGGTGACGCAGCCAAGGGAACTCTGGCTTACTCACAAGACGATGATTCTTACTCCACGATTGCTAACGTCGCAGCAGCCAACTCAGGAACTACAATCAAGTCTACTAACTATCTCCGATTTACACCAACTGCTGATTACAGTGGAGCTTCTCCAACAATCACGGTAGTTCTCATAGACAGTTCCGGTGGGGCTATTGCTGGCGCAGCCGCTACTGCCGTTGACTGTTCCTTCACTGCAACAGGAATCTACAGTACAGCTACTGTAGCCCTCACTATGACAATTAATGCAGTTAACGATGAGCCTACAGTTTCCGCAACTACAGGAACACCAACCCACACTGAAGATGGCGCAGCACAGTCTGTATACTCCGGATCAGCTGCCGGCTACGGTGACAGCGATGGTTCAGAAAGTGGTGACAGAATCACAGGTCTTACAATTACAGTTACCAACGTTGCAGATACTACTGAATCTCTGAACATCAACAGTGGAGATTGTGATTTAACCAATGGTAACTCTGATACTACAACAGTCAATGGAAATACTTTGACTTGTTCCGTATCTGTTTCATCTGGAACAGCTACTGTTACGTTGTCTCACGCTGGTTTAACTTCAGCAGAGGTAGTAACTCTGCTCGATGATATGACTTACAAGAACTCTGATCAAAGCCCAACTACAGGCTCCAGAGTGATTACAGTTACCAGTATTACAGATGACGGAGGTACAGCGAATGGCGGTGACAACTCGAAGGCCGTAACTATAGCAACCACAGTTACTGTAGCTTCACTTAACGATGCTCCGGTTGCATCTGGCGCAGCATCTCTTGCAGCATTAGCCGAAGATGCCACAGCACCTGGTGCTACAGTTTCATCACTATTCAACAGTAACTTCGCAGATACTGATGGTGATTCAATAGGTGGTATTTGTATCACATCCTACACTGAAGACACTAACAAGGGACAGTGGAAGTATTCCACCAACGATGGCGGTGCTTGGACTGCTCTAAGTACTGTAAATTCAGCTAACACTGGTGTCTTCATCCGTGCAGCAGACGAACTCGCATTCGTACCTGCCCAGCATTGGTTTGGCACAGCACCAACTCTAACCGTAACTCTATCCGATGACTCTGGAAACGAGCCGGCAACAGCAGCTACCACAAATTGTGCAACAACTGGTACCACAACAGTGTACAGTACATCAGGCGTAGTGCTATCTCACTCAGTTACCTCAGTCAATGATAAGCCTACTTCATCAGGTGGTTCATCGGCTCATGGTCATCCTAACGAAGATGCAACATACACCTTCACTACAACTGAGAGCCACTGGGGCTATGCTGACTCTGTCGAAAGCAGTGCAATGAGTGCGGTAGATATTACCACACTTCCAGGAACTGGAACTCTGATGTATGGAGGTAGTGCAGTAACTGCAGGACAGGACATTACAGCAGGTAATCTTGGTGGTTTAACTTACGTTCCTGTTGCAAATGCTAATGGCGCAATTACCTTTACTTTCAAGGTCAGTGACGGTGATGATTTCTCCGCTAGTGCAGCCACTTACACAATAACTTACCAAGCGGTCAATGACGCACCTGTCATATCCAGCGCTACCGCCTCGATATCTGCTATCAACGAAGACACTAGCGCACCTAGTGGTTCGACAATCTCCTCCATGCTGAGTGGATTATCTGATGCAGACTCAGGCTCAGGCGTCAACGGAGTTGTAATTTGTTCATACACTCACGACGCAAACAAGGGAACTTGGCAGTACACTGCTGACGGATCATCATGGTCTGACATCAGCACTCGCTCAGATACATCAAACTGTCTAGGTGTAGAGGACGACGATTCAATCAGATTCGTGCCAGCAGCAAATTACAATGGTGCAGCAACCTCATTGTCAGTTCATGTAGTAGACAATACTCAGGCAATTAGCACTGGAACTGCAACTTATGATGCTGCAACCACTGGAGGGACAACAGCCTTCTCCGCTGCATTATCTGTATCCCATACAGTTACTGCAGTCAACGACGCACCAGTAGTGTCAGGGGCTACCGCTTCTATATCTGCTATCAACGAAGACACTAGCGCACCTAGTGGTTCGACAATCGACTCCATGCTGAGTGGAGTATCAGATGTCGATTCGAGCTCAGACGTCAATGGAATAGTAATCTGTTCATACACTCACGACGCAAACAAGGGAACTTGGCAGTACACTGCTGACGGTTCATCATGGTCCGACATCAGTACTCGCACAGATACATCAAACTGTCTGGGTGTAGAGAACGACGATTCAATCAGATTCGTCCCAGCGTCAAATTACAATGGAGCAGCAACAACATTATCTGTTCATGTAGTCGATAATTCACAGGCAATTAGCACTGGAACCGCAACTTACGATGCTGCAACCACAGGAGGCACAACAGCGTTCTCCGCAGCATTGTCGGTATCACACTCAGTTACCGCAGTTGACGATGCACCTGCATTCTCTTCTGCAACTGGCAGCGCCAATGTTAACGAAGGTTCCACCTCAGTCGGAACTTACACTGCTACTGACGCAGAGAGTGACACTATTGCCTACAGTTTGGGTTCAAGCAATGACGAATCACTATTCTCGATTGTGTCAAACACAGGTGTACTTACTTTCAACACCGCTCCAAATTATGAGAGCCCAGGTTGTGGTTCATCATCCAACACTTGTACAGTAGTAATTACGGCTACTGCAAATTCCAAGACTGATACTCACACACTAACTGTGAATGTTCAAGACCTCAACGATGAGAGTCCAGTATTCCAGACAGCAGCAAGTCAGTCTGTAAATGAGAATACACAGAATGTTGCTACATTATCAGTTACCGACGGTGACGCAGCAGATAGTAACACTGCTACCTATGCAATTACTTCTAATGACAACAACTTGTTTGAAATCAGTGGCACCACTCTAAGATTCGCTTCGAGTTCCGGTGCTAACTATGAGAGCCCAGGTTGTGGAGGTAGTTCAAACTCCAACACTTGTACTGTTACCGTAAGAGCATCCGATGCAGCTAGCTCAGCCAACACTGCTGACCGCACTTTCACCATCACTATTGGAGACGTTAACGAAGTGCCAGTATGGGTTACTTCTGCAAGCCAGTCTGTTAACGAGAACGTGCAAAATGTAGTAGCCTCACTTTCTGCAACCGACGTAGATGGTGACACCGTTGCCTACACAATTAAGACAAACGACAACAATTTGTTCGAAATCAGCGGCTCAACTCTAAGATTCGCTGCTAGCGCGGGAGCTAACTTCGAGAGCCCAGGTTGTGGTTCATCATCCAACACTTGTACTGTTGTAGTCACTGCCTCGGACCAAGAAAGTCCGGCGCTAACAGTTGACCGCACCTTCACGATTACCATCAACGATCTAAACGACGAGAGTCCTGTTTGGCAGACCGCTGCAAGCCAGTCTGTCGATGAGAATGTAAGGAACGTCGCAACTCTGTCTGTCACAGATGGCGATGCAGCAGATAGTAACACTGCTACCTACACAATCAAGACCAACGATAATAACAAATTCGAAATAAGTGGCTCGACTCTAAGATTTGCTAACGCTAATGGCGCAGATTATGACGCTGGAGCTGGTTGTGCCTCAGGTAACAGCTGTACAGTAGTAGTGACAGCATCCGATGGAGCGAGCACAGCCAACACTGCTGACCGCACTTTCACTATCACTGTCGCTGACACCAACGATCAGACACCAAGCTATTCGCGAAGCTCTAGTGATTTGACTAAGAATTACGCTGAAGATTCTACTGCATCTATCGATTCATTCACATTTACTGATTCTGATACAGGAAGCTCATTCCAATGTAATGTGGGAGGAGATGATTCGGGTGATGTAAGTTGTTCAATTTCATCAACAACAGCTACTATCTCGTTTGCAAATCAACCAAATTATGAGGCTGCTGCTGATAATGGTGAAAACAATGTCTATGACTTCACTATCTCAATTAGTGATGCTTCCTCTGGCGGTAACACTGGTTCAACTTTGACCTACGCAGTTACAGTAACAGACGTAGACGAATTCGACGTGACAACACCGACTGATTCCAACTCAGGAGGTAACACTGTTGCCGAAAATGCTGCAGATAACGCACTCGTTGGTATTACCGCATCTGCATCTGATGCTGATGGTACCACTAACGGTATAACCTACTCCATGGCAATCCAAACAAATGCGTGTTCCGGATGGTTTGACATCGATGGAACTACTGGTATTGTCAGAGTAGATGGTACAAATGAGTTAGATTACGAATCTGCAACCAGTTGTAGCGTGAAAATTACCGCTACAAGCCAAGACGGTTCTGCTAAGGATTTGACAACTAGTATATCGATTACTGATATTAACGATCAGACACCAGCGGCAACTGTCAACAATGCATACAGTGTTGCTGAGAATGTCGCCACTGTTGCTTCAATCACAGTTACTGACTCCGACACAGTAGGAACACTTGCTTGTTCAGTTGGAGGAACCGATGCCAGTTTGTTCTCTTGTTCAGTATCTAGTGGAACCGCTACCTTGGCATTCGCCTCTGCACCTAACTACGAGAGCGCACAAGATTCAGGATCTAACAACGTCCATGACATAACAGTCACATTCACTGATGGAACCAATACATTGGGTGCTCAAACTACTGCGGTTACTGTTACAGACGCTAACGAAGCGCCTTCAATCACCAGCAATGCGGTTACTAGCGCCACTGAAGACTCCGCGTATTCGTACACACCTCAGACAACTGACCCAGACGATGGTTCACCTCATTCAAACACTGTTTCCGTTAGTTGTACTACTGGATGTGGAAGCGGGTCTTGGCTCTCTGTTTCGTCCGGTGTACTATCCGGAACACCTGGTGATAGCGCAGTTGGTTCATATGCTGTAGTTTTGACAGCCTCTGATGGTACATTGACTTCAACTCAATCGTTCGACATCATTGTGGCTAACGTAAACGATGCAGGTAGTGTGGCAATTTCTGGAACCAATGCAGAAGCTTCTACCCTAACTGCAACTGTAACCGATGATGACAACGATGGTACTGATGACACCTACACCTACTCGTGGCAGAGTTCATCAGATCTATCTACATGGTCTAACATTGGCTCGAATTCCAACACATACACTCTGACTCAATCTGAAGTTGGCAAGTATGTCCGCGTGTCCGTATCATATACAGACGATGATGGAACAACCGAGTCTCACTCTACTCAGACCACATCTACAATTGCCAATACAAACGATGCTAACACTGCTGTGCCAACTCAAACCGGTACATTCACTCAGGGCCAGGTTCTAACTGCTAACCCTGCACCTCTGTCCGGAAATGACGAAGACGGCACAACTACTGCTGATGCAAATAACTACAATGGTTACTCATATCAATGGCAGAGTTGTACTTCGACCACTACATCGACTTGTAGCAGCATTAGTGGAGCTACTTCCTCTACTTACACATTAACCAACAGTGAAGTTGGCAAGTATGTGCGTGTAGGTGTAAGCTACACTGATGATTACAACACAGCTGAAACAGTTTACAGCGCAGTATCGTCACAAACCATAACTAATACCAACGATGCAGCTTCGATTTCAGGTGCTAATACAGGTTCAGTTACTGAGGATGCGAACACTCCAGCATCTGGAACACCAACAGTTACCGATGTTGACTCGGGAGAAAACACTCTACAGAATGTCAATGCAGGTACTGCGAGTGTGAAGGGATACGGAACTTTCGGAGTATCAAGTGGAACTTGGACATACACATTGATTAATTCCAATGCAGTAGTTAATGCTCTACCGGCTGGTAGCTCTACAACAGATACATTCGTTGTAACAAGTTCAGATGGTAGCGACACAATGACTGTTACAATTACCATCAATGGAGCCAATGATGCAGCTACTATTACTGGTACCACAACTGGTTCAGCAACTGAGGATGTCTCTACTGCAGTTACCGGTACTTTATCGGCAAGCGATGTAGATACAGGCCAGGGTTCAATGGCTGACAAATCGAGTACTTCCTCCACTTACGGTACTTACTCGATGACAGACGGAGACTGGACATACAGTCTGGACAACAGCAACTCTGCAGTACAAGCTCTTGCAGCAAGCGCTGAACTCACAGATTCACTTTCATTCGCGAGTGCTGATGGAACAACACAGACTGTAACTATCACAATTACCGGTGTTAACGACGCAGCTACTATCGGTGGTGCAACCACTGGATCTGCTCAGGAAGATACATCCGATGCAACTGGTACTCTAACAGTGACTGATACAGACACTAACCAGAATACCTTCACTGCAGTATCATCCGCTGCAGCAACTGCAAACGGCTACGGTACCTACACAATCACTTCTGCTGGTGTTTGGGCATTCACTCTCGATGATTCCGACAGTGCTGTGCAAGCTCTAGCAGCAGGCGCTTCA
>PANM01000029.1 GCA_002708385.1 Methanobacteriota archaeon
GACATCGCAGTGGGTATTCAACGTCTCGCAACTCGGTCCATAGGACCGACGGGGGATTTATGTGGGGTTGGTCAACGGCAAAACCATGCAAGATGGCGAAGAGACCCCCGCTGAGGGTGTCGGATTTCCTGCCGACAGATTGAATGATTTAATGGTCGGAGATGATTTTTTCCTAGGATTTTCCGGTGGCACAATGGGCGTAGTAATCGGATTAATTGTACTCTCTGTCCTTGGTGGAATAATCTCGAGGAGGTACCTATTCCCGAAAATTATGGACTTTATTTCCAAATCCGATAGAATTGATGGCAAAACATTGCTTGCTCCAAAATCACTAGGTTGGATGATGGGATTCCTAATCTTCTCAGAAATGATGTCTTGGTTACAAAATAACTCGGAACCAGTATGGGATGCTTCCATCGCTGAAAACGCAATTGAGTGGTCCTTCACTTTCTTCCTACTCGGAATGTTACTTGCAGCATATCGCCTAGTAGACTATCTTGATGCTTTCATTGTCGTTGAGGGAGAAGAGAACGCGGCTAGCAGGCGCTCACTTGCAAGTGTCGCTGAATCGGTTGGACATCTCGTCGTTGCACTTCTTGCAGCATTCGTAGTAGCAGGTCTTTTCGGCCTAAATTTAAACGGGTTAATCGCCGGTCTAGGTATTACTGGTCTTGCACTAGCATTGGCTGCTAGAGACAGTGTTGCAAATATTTTCGGTGCTATTTCGATAATCATCGATCAACCCTTCAATGTAGGAGATTGGATCCTTGTTGAGGGCATTGAGGGAGAAGTTGTACAAATTGGTTTGAGGACAACATTGATTCGTTCTTCCGCTGACACTTTGATTACGATTCCAAATTCTAACTTAGTTAATTCACCAGTAGAAAATTTCAGCCAGAGAAGGTTCAGAAGAATAAGGCCGAGTTTTGAATTTGAAGCCGATTCTGATCCAAGCTCATTAAAGCAATTCTGTGAGAAATTATTGGAGAAAGTAAAGGAGGACTCTCGAGCGGTAAAAGAAGAGGATTCATGGGTTAAGGTAAACGCTTTCGGACCTTCTATGGTAACTGTGTCTTGTAACTTCTATTCCGTCCAATCCTCTGCTTCACAAAGAGAAATGACCGAAGACATACTATTGCTTGCAAAAGGGATCGCAGCAGATTGTAGGCTAACCTTCCATGAACCGCGACTACGTCGCTGATAGTGAGAGGCGAAGAAAATGACAATGCTCGTACTGATTAGGCATGGTCAATCTGTATGGAATGCTGCTAATCGATTCACAGGATGGACTGATGTTAAACTCTCAGATAAGGGAGAGGTTGAGGCTGCGGATGCTGGTCTTGAGCTCGCAGATGTACGCTTTGACGCAGTTCACACTAGCGGACTGATTCGTGCTCAAAGAACCGCTGAAATTGTAATGAGTAAGAATACAGTTTCAGGAAAGATACCAACTAGAGTAGATGAACGCCTAAACGAAAGGCATTATGGTGATTTACAGGGATTGAATAAGGCTGAAACTGCAGAAATTCATGGGGCTGACCAAGTTCACATTTGGAGACGATCTTTCGACGTTCCACCACCTGGTGGAGAATCATTAGAAATGACTGCTGAAAGGACAATTCCGTATTTTGTTGAGGAAATTATTCCTGATCTTGAATCAGGAAAGAATGTCTTAGTTGCAGCTCATGGAAATTCTCTTCGCTCGATTGTAATGCATATCGAAGGAATCTCACCCGAGGAGATTACAAGTCTAGAGATTCCAACGGGTATACCGATGTTCTATCGATTTGAGAATGGTAAAATAATTCCATTAAATCAACAATGAATGGGCTCTTCAGGAGGAGGTGCTGCAGCTTGGTAGCGGTGCCGTAGCAATAATGAGATTGCTAATAATCCGACGGGGAGACTTGGAAAAACAACCTCACCTTGAAAAATCATATTTATCCAATCGAATGATGCGGCTAGAGATAACAACCCGGACATCAAAAATCCAGAAGATAGAATTCTAGAATTAAACAGAGACTTTTGCAAAATTGGAACTTTTTCAATTAAAGTTACTGCAGGTTCCGGTCGGCCTGATTGATGTGAAACCGATTCGACCACATCCAGCAATGCCTGTTCATATTCCCAAATTACAACCCCACCCGTGTGAGCGCTAAATGACCTATTTGTACACCATTTTGGCGGTGCAGTGGTACACCAACCGGAAATTAATGCAGACCTTAACTGACTGAGTTGTAAACTGGATTCGGTATGATAATGAAATCGAGATAAATCATGCAATAAACTTGCTAAATCACGGATACCTGGGAGATCTAGATTTGTTTCAATCAATCCATCTGCTAGCCGTGAGGGACCTAGTCTAAGAATCATCTTGCCTTCTTTGTCTTCACTAAACATAGAGAAACGCACGTCTCCGAGGCTAAGGGTTGCGGGAGCTCCTCGAGTAAATGGAGCCCGCCAAAGAGAGGCTGCTTTCAGCCGTTGTTCGATTTCTCCAAATCTCTCATTCCATCTCCTCTGATCTGGTGGATTGGTCCATTCCTTTTCGGCTAATTTGTGATATTCTCCAAGTTTAGAGCCACAGCGATGAATTAAGCTGGTTGCTGAATCTAAATCATCACGCTCAAGATGGTCAATCAATACAGAATTTGCAAATACATTGGAAGGATGTTGCCTCCTGATTAAAATTAAATCAGCCTCTTCAAATTGATATCCACCACATGGCACATCTGAACCTTCAGGTGCTATTCTTGAACGAGGCCTTATCTTCGAACCACCCCATGGTTGAATCTCTGCTAACCAATTTCCATTTTCTGCAGTAATATTGTAAATTGGACCTCTATCTGTTATGTTCATCTCAATCTTAGAAATTTCATTGGGTAGTTCACCCCACGCTTCCAACTCATCAGTTGCTTCAATCCAACCTTCAATGGTCGAAAGCGATTCTTTCGGCTCTAACAAGTTTAGTCTAAATCGCAATCCTCTCATTAAGTGAGAAGTAAATCCTACAGGAGCAATTGCATCTGTGTCAACCTCCACCATTGCAGCTGGACGCCACGCTTCTCTGAGGGCTGAGTCCGACTGAGACATGAAGGTCCGAAGTCCATTTAGGGCTTGATGGAATCGGTCAGGAGACTTCGATAGATTAGGAAGGCTTGAATCAGAATTAGTAGGACGATTGGTCATGATGGAGGCGCCGGTTGAGATGCCATTGGCAGTCGACATGGATGGCACCCTCATTCTAACAGACATGAGTGTCATTAGTGCCAAGCGCGTATTTCTCAGGAAGCCATGGACAATTTGTTCAACGATTTTTCTTGAATTGACTGGTAAGCGAGCGAAGTGGAAAAAGAATCTTGCCCGGCAATTAAAATTTGACCCAGCTGAATTACAATATCACGAAGTCTTTGTAGATTGGTTAACCGGTGAAAGTGCAAGGGGCCGGAAATTAATTTTAGCTACTGCATCAGACCGCTTGGTAGCAGAGGTAATTGCTGCACATGTTGGTTTGTTTGACGATGTAATGGGGTCGGACGGAAACATCAATCTGAGAGATCACAAAAAGGCTGAGGCATTGATAGCTAGATATGGTGAGAAAGGCTTTGGGTACGCCGGAAATAGTGTTCATGACATACCGGTTTGGGATCATGCTGGACAGGTTATTGTTGTCAACCCAGAGAAAGGTCTTCTAGACAAAGTTGGAGATTCCGCAGACCTCGTATTCGAGTAATTCAGATTCTTTTCATTCGAACCATCTTCGCCGACGACCTTTAGCGCGATTGACATTTGGTTAACTCATGAGGAGAACCCGGAGCGTATTAGGGCGCAGACTGGACTCTCTTGCTCATTGGCTTCTGCGCTGGAAGATAATTGCAGTGCCTGCTGCTTGGATGGCAAATTCAAGGATGGCTTGGAGCTTCATTTCTAGAACAGATAGAATTCGACGAAACAGATTACGAGAAAGAGTAATTTCAGCCGGCCCTGATATGATGCCAAATCATATTTCGATGATTATGGATGGCAATCGTAGGTTCGCTTGGAACCGTTCCATGCAAACCCAAGCAGGACACTCGGCTGGAAAACAGAAACTGAAGGAAGTTATTCGCTGGGTACTGGATCTTAAAATTCGATACCTAACCGTTTATGCACTCTCTACGGAGAACCTTATCTCACGTGATAAAGATGAATTGGATACCCTTTTTGATTTGTATATTTCAGGATTGAGAGAAATATCTCAAGACCCCTTAATTCATGAAAATAAAGTTAGAGTGCAAGTCGTTGGACGGTTAGAATTACTTCCTGAAAAAGTAAGAAGAGCAATCAATGAAACCCAAGAGGCGACCTCGGAGTATAGCGAATTTTTGTTCACAATATGTCTTGCGTATGGAGGTCGTGAGGAAATTGTTGATGCGGTTAAAGAAATCGCTCAAGAACACGCATCTGGAAATCTAAACTTAGAATCAATTGACCCCACTGCGATTTCTTCTCGACTCTATACCTCCGAATTACCCGATCCTGATTTAGTGATTAGAACATCAGGGGAGGAAAGAGTTTCGAATTTCTTACTATGGCAAATCGCATATTCTGAATTATATTTCTCAGATGTATATTGGCCCTCTTTCAGTCGAAGGGATTTGTACGAGGCGATTGAGGATTATCAAATGAGGAAGAGACGGTATGGAAGCTGAAGAGAATATCAAGCGTTGTCCTACATGTGGTAGAGATGGATATCATAGTCCGTCGGTTACCGTTGATGCCGTAGCGGCACGGGAAACCGAAAATGGACTAGAATTATTGATGATTGAGCGTGGTCCTGATCCTGCAATTTGGGAAGGAAAATGGGCATTCCCGGGAGGCTTTGTTGATTATGGAGAAGACCCCGAAGATGCGGTTCTACGAGAATTACAGGAAGAAACTGGCATAGAAGGTCAAAATCCTAGAGTTTTCCATGTACTAGGCGCACCGGGTAGAGATCCTCGAAAACACTGTGTAGGCCTATTCTATCTTGTAGATGCTGACATCGATAACGAACCTAAAGGGGCTGATGATGCAGTATCTGCTGCATGGGTGCCAATCGACGAGCTGACCAAAGATACCGTCGCCGCTGACCACATAGATATCGTGGATATACTAAGGGAATGATGAGGGAATAACCCTATCATCCGAGTTTGACTGGTTTGTGTATGAGTAAGAAGGAACCAATCTATGCAGGCGTTAAACCGATGTTTCCATACAATCCTTGTATGGTTGTTGGAGACGATATTTGGGTCGCGGGACAAATTGGAATTGACGGCGGTGATTCTATGCCTGAACAAGCCGCCAGTGCATTATCAAAAATCGATGCACTGCTAGGTGAAGCGGGAGCAAATAAAGCAGATTTGGTTATGGTCATGGTACTGCTAGAAGATATGGCTGAATTTGGTGAATTTAACGAAGTCTATGCAGCCTGGTTGGAAGGCACTATTCTTCCTGCTCGTGCCGCTTATGGGGTTAGGGAATTACCTGCAGGTGCAAAGGTAGAGGTCGTGGCTCGAGCAGTACGGGGTTCTGGGTCGAATTAATCCTTCAAAATTCGATTATTCGGTTGCCATAGCCACGATGGAATGATGAAGGAAAAGTTCTCCGTCTAATCCATGAGTGTGTTCAAGGCCTACGATATTCGTGGGCTAGCCGGTAGCCAACTGGATGCAGAGTTTGCCCATAGGCTGGGGTCTGCACTGGTTACTCATGTCGATGCTAAATCAATTGCAGTAGCTCGAGATATTCGTGAATCAGGACCTGAATTACATCAGGCTTTTTTGCAAGGAATAACCGAAGCAGGAGCCGATGTTATCGACCTTGGAATTACTACTACTGGAGTCTTATATCGAGCCACTGTAGACTTGTCTGTTGATGCAGCAGTGGCAATTACTGCAAGCCACAACCCCCCTGAGTATAACGGATTCAAGATTTGTCGAGGGACTTTACCAATGGCTGGAGAAGAATTACAGGAACTGAAGGCTACATTTGACAAAGGAAATTTTCACAGCGGGTCTGGAACAATAACTGAGATACCAGAATTTGAACAACAAGTATTGCAGACCATCGTAGAAAATGCAGGAATGCCTCAACGCTCAATCCGAATTGCAATCGATTGTGGCAATGCTGTACCTGGTCCATTGACAGTATCTCTAATACAGAAACTAGGAGTTTACTTAGTACCAATTCATTGTGACTGGGACAATACTTTCCCTAACCACCCGCCTGACCCAACACGACAAAAGAACATGGTCGATTTATCGAAAGCCGTAGTTGAGAATAATTGTGAATTTGGAATCGGTATGGATGGAGATGGAGACCGGATAGGGGTGGTTGATGAGAAAGGTCGATTCATACATCCTGATCGTTTAATGGCGGTAATCGCGGCAGATGTTTTGGTTGATCGCCGCGATGGAACAGAGGCGGAGCGTACCGTTTTCTTCGATGTAAAGTGCAGTATGGCACTAGAAGAAGCGATACTTGCCAGTGGTGGAGTACCGAAAATGGTGCGTACCGGACACTCATTCATGAAGAGAGAGTTACGAAGTAATCCAGAAGCGGTTATGGCAGGTGAAATGTCAGGTCATTTCTTCCTCCATGATAGATGGCCTGGATTCGATTGCTCACTATACAATACTGCTCGATTGCTGGAGATTGTTGGACGTGATCCATCACCCAAGGATGGTGGGATGAGTTTCTCACAGAGATTCGCTAACCTACCTGATTACCCTTCAACAGATGAAACAAAAATTCCGTTAATTGCAGGAAGACAAGAAACTATGGCAGCTGTAGAAGGTGCTTTTGCAGATATGGAAAAGTCTACTGTGGACGGAATCAGAGTTCGCTATCCTGATGGTTGGTATCTTTGCAGGCCCTCGAATACAGAGCCGATATTGGTAATGCGAGCAGAAGGTCGAGACGATTCAGCATTGGCCGCCATCATCGAGGATGTTAATTCCCGAATTGGGCATATGCTGGATTTGAGTAAACTGAGATGATTACTCCATTCCGCCATCAGATAACATCAGCGGGATTGCGACTATGATTCCGCAAACTGCATAGCAAAAAATGCCACAAATGCCAGACATCGCTCCTAATCCGGCTCCAATTCCTACTCCTTCAGAGTCCATAGCATTACCTTGAATTGCAGAGACTGCAATTGAGGAAAACCAAGCAATAACAAAGGCTCCAAAGGTAAGCCAAATGCCTTTTTTCTGGTATTGAGTGATCTGATAACCAGCGAAAATTGAAATTGCTCCCACAATAATAGCAGATAGGATAGATACTACAAAATATTCAGTTGGATAACTTATTGGGTTTCCCTCAAAGTCAGTGGCTCCAAAATCGGCTAAGAGGGTAAGTGGAGCGCCAAGTAAATTGAATCCTCCCCAGATAATAACCAGTATTCCAATTACCTTTGCAGCTGCATTCTTTTGAACTGGAAATTCTGGACCAGTGTTGACGAATACTCTTCCCGCATCTACTACTGTTGGTTCTGTTGTACCTTCTAGAGTACCAGAGTTTGGCTCTTCTTCCATATCTAACTGTAATCACGGTAGACAAATTAGGGTTTTGGAGGAATTTCTCTAACGAAACTTTTCTGCAGAATGTTGCAGTGCTTCGATAACAGGCATTCTATCTCCACATAGCATTTGCAAACAGGAGCCACCACCTGTGCTATTGTGTGAAACTTTGTCAGCAACTCCCCGAGAGTTGACCAAAGCACTCGTGTGTCCACCACCTACAATCGTCATGGCTGTGGTTTCAGTGCACATGTTGAGAATCTCAATGGTTCCAAAAGCAAAGGCTGGCTTCTCAAAATAACTAGCAGGTCCATTCCATAGAATACAACCTGCTTGCATTAAAATTGGACGTAAATGCATGAGGGTCTCCACTCCAATATCGTAAATTGGATGTGGAACTGGAAGGTCCTCAACACTAAGTCCAACTCTTTCTTCTTCTATTTCTACCGCGACATCAGATGGGGCTAAGAATAGATCTGAGTGATTTTCTACAAGTGATTCTGCCATTTCCCAAGCGATATCAAAATCTTCTCCTAATGTTCCTCGGATAAATTCCTTATTTCCATCACCGATATCTATGCCTTGAATCCAGAGAATCATATTTCCAACCACACCAACAAAGGCGATTGTATCCACTACACCTCGATTGATTAGATTCTGTGCAACTCTGAACGAGTCGTCCGCCTTAGCACCACCAAGGATTGCAACGTATGGACGAGGTGGATTTGTAACCGCGGTTTGAAGGGCATTAATCTCTCGTTGCATTAATCGCCCCGCAATACATGGCAAATCTTCTGCAAAGCCGGTTAAAGTTGGTGAATTTCTATGCGCGGCAGCGAAAGCATCCGTAACATAGGCGTCAAATTCAGGTGCAAGATTCATTACAATTTGAGATAATCGTAATTCATCTAATCCCTCTTTTTTTAGCGAAATTTCCTCATTATGCATCCTAACGTTATCTAAGCAAAGAATTTCTCCGTTTTTCATATCTCGAATTGCTTGAATCGCTTCATCTCCGCAGACATCTGGGACAAAGCGGATTGGTCTTCCTAAAATTCTCGCAAGCCTTTCTGCATGACCTGATAAGTCTGTGAAATCATCTTTTCCAGGTCTCGATTGATGGCCTAGAATTACTACCTTAGATTCTGATAAATCTGCCAGAGTAGGTAAAATTGCTCTTAATCTTCCATCATCAAGAAAGGCTCTGGTCTCCGGATGAAGAGGTGAATTAATGTCCACTCTAAACAGCACATGCTTACCGTTTAGGTGAATATCGTCCAGAGATAGAACATCTTTCACGGAGTAAGCCACGGGCAGACGTCTTTTGATAATGATGGAGAGACGTTGGGTATAACTCACCCCCAATGCCTTTGTGTCTCAGCCCTAGTGGCGGATTAATGACATGGGATGCGGAACGACTTACTGGCCCCGATGGGGAGGACTGGCGAGTCCCAGTTAGTGAGCTGGAAGAGCGCCGTAATCGGATGGCATCCGCGCTAGCAGAACAAGGATTAGAATCGGCGCTAATTGATGATCCAGTCGAACTTTACTGGTTGACTGGGGGTAGGCAAAATGGAATGATTCTTATCGGTGCTGAAGGTTCTGATATTCAGAACACACATTGGGTGCGTAAATCTCTGGAAAGAGCCCAATATGAATCCCGGGGGGATGATGCTCCAGATCCTATTGTAACCCAACCAAAAACAAGACAATTGACAGAGGCATTGCGTTCTCTCGGTGTGAATTCGGCTCCAGCCATGTTGGCTGGAAAAATTCCTCATGAACGCTGGCAATTTTTCTCACGGGGACTTTCTTCTCTTGGAGAAATTCAAGATTCCACCTATCTAATGTATGGTTTGAGAGAAACCAAATCGGCATGGGAACTAGAGATGCATCGTGAAAGTGGAAGGATAAACGCAGAGATGTTTGAAGCGGTTCGGGAAGTAGGAGGTGAAGGTCGAACAGAGTTAGAAATGGCTGCCGCCGCTGATAAAATTAGTCGGTCCGCCGGATTTGGAGGACGAATTCGAATGCGACGTTGGCCAATGGATTGCGACCGAGTTGTGATTGCAGCAGGTCGATCTGGGGCAGTTCCATCATACTTCGATTCCGCTATAGGAGGTCTAGGTGCAAGTCCTATTTCTTCACTTGGTGCAGGACACGCTAAAGTCGTGTCAGGAGAGCCTGTAATCGTCGATATTGTTCATCTGCATAGAGGATATGTTTCTGATTGTACGCGAATGTTCTGCGCAGGTCGACTAGATCAAGAATCGGTGAATAAATTGGATGATATGGCCGAAATACGGGATGCAGTAGTTTCCAGCCTCGGCAAAGGTGATGATTGTTCAGAGGCATGGAGAATTGGTAGTGGTATGGCAAATGAGATGGGGTATTCTAATCACCTCATGGGAATGGCTCCAAATCAAGCAGTTTTCCTAGGACATTCTGTGGGCTTGGAATTGGATGAGACTCCAGTAGTTGCCGATCGATTTGACAGAGAACTTCCGATAGGAGGCACTATGGCTATTGAACCAAAAGTTATCTACGAATCTGGAGCCATCGGTACAGAGGATACTTTTGCACGTACATCTGAAGGAATGGAATGCCTCACCATGGGAAATTCTTGGGACCTACTTACGGAGTGGGATTCATGAGCAGAGCGAAAAAAACTGCTCAGAAGCGTCTTGCAAGATTACTGCGCGGAAGAACTGAACCACATGGAATTGAGATTACTGATGAATCAATACTCAAGGGTGTTGAAGTTGATGATGCTGGAATTATCCAGATTTGGATTCAACCAACCCGGGCACATTGTCCGTGTTGTATCAATGACCTGATGGAACTTCGCTTGGAAATAAATCAACAGAAAGGAGTTCTAGCCTGCCATATCGAAGTTGTTGGTGTACCTCAGGCAGATAGATGGACTGCTGCGATTAACGAATAAGTCGTCAAATCCAGACGTCATTATCCGCTGTGAGTTTGCTGTCAGCATCTCCGGTATTTACTACACCGCGAGGCTCTACTAGCATTACTTTGCATTCAAAATCTGCGTATGGTTTGTGTTCGATACCTTTGGGAACCACTAGCATCTCACCCTCGTTTAACTGAACTGTTTCGTTCTCAAATTCGATATTCATGCTACCCTCAATTACAATGAATACCTCGTCGGTATCGGGATGATTATGCCAAACAAATTCGCCCTGAATTTTCACTAATTTAAATTGGTAATCATTTAATTCAGCGATTACCTTTGGGGACCAATGGTCGGAAAATTTGCCTAGTTTTTCTTTCAGATTAATCGTATCCATTATTCCTCAATCTCCTTGTTTTTGTCGCGCTTCCATCTTCTTGACTTCCTCTCTTCCACCTCGGCAAGCTTTGCACGGAGGCGTGTGTAGAGAAACCATACAGCAATTCCTACCCCAAAAAAATTGAAGATAACTAAGAAAAAGAATTCTTGGTCATCCATAAAATCACATCATAAAGGCGGAATTACATCAATATCGCAGGTTCCTGACGGTTGCATGCAACAAGAAAGTACACCACCATCCTCGATTAGGAATTCATCAAGTCCAGGTGGTAATGGTTCAGGATATTCGATTTCCCCTTCTTTCAATCGAACCAAACATGTGCCGCAGTTGCCCGATGTACAATTAGTCGGAATATCAACTCCGGCCTTCTGGGCAACCTCAACCAACTGCTCGTCTTCTTCGGCTTCTGCTACTCCAAGAAGAAGGGCTCCACGAAAGAATCGGACTATCGCCACGATACCCCGAAACGATTATTCGTCTTGAAATCGACCGCTGGACTCAATCATTCTTCCAGCGAGTCCACTGACCTGTCTGCTTATTGAAAACAAGGCCGGCCTTCTTCATCCACTTGTTGAATTTGGTAGCTCCTGCACCTGTGGCTAAGATGAAGTCCTCACGGTGTTCTTGGGCTTGGATATAGCCCTTAGCTGCAAGAGTTTGGTCTATCCATTCATCTATGCTCATCAGTCCGCCAGTTAGATCGCTTGCCTCAACTGCGGCAGCCATTTCTTCGGCTGATGCTCCAGTTGCTTCCAAGTCTTTAATCATCAAATCCTTGATTTTATCAGCAGACTTCTTCTTTGGCTTACGAATCACCTTATTTCTCGGCTTCATCTTTGGATCGAAGCTAATCCGAGAGCCATTGTTCAATTGTTCATCGACATAGTTCGCCATAGGAGCATGGAATTCCTCTTCACAATCCCAACATACGAAAGAAAAGTCAGTTGGATCTTCGATTACATTCCCGCCACGGGGGTCCATCTCTTCCCCACACTCTGGACATGCATACATGCACAGTTTGGGGGCTATTTTTCTCCGGAAATCAACTATATCTTGAGGAGTACCAACCAATTCAAGCATTTCATGGTCTCTAGCCGCTTCTAATCCGCGAGTCTCTAGTTGATCCCGTAGTTTCGTGCGTTGTTCTCGCTTAGATTCATCATCGAATGAATTTTCTAATTTTACGATTAATTCGATGGTCTTTCCAAGGCGGTTCATTACCAATTTTTTTGAGCGGAATGCCTCAACCTTCGCTATCCTAAGTTCCTCTTTCTTTTCATTAAGCTCAGAAACGATATCTTTCTGTTCTCGTTTGAATCGCTGCTCTTCGATTTTATCGACTTGCTTTTTCTTATCCTTAGAAAGAACATCTGCGAGATATCTCTGCTTCGCAGCACTTCTTGGCCCAGATTTTACCGCTTCGAGGACAGACTTTGCAATCTCCTTCTTTAAGCCGTAATTATTGCGAAGTTTTTCTTCAT
Source organism: Methanobacteriota archaeon (assembly GCA_002708385.1). GTDB lineage: Archaea > Thermoplasmatota > Poseidoniia > Poseidoniales > Thalassarchaeaceae > MGIIb-O1. Next base: position 12,337 of record PANM01000029.1, read on the forward strand.
CGAGTTTCTTAAGGTCACCAACTTTAATCCCCGAATCAGCTAGGAGTTGGGCAGTATTCTCGTCAATACCTCTACGCAGAAGCGCGAGATAGGTGTCCTTCTTGGCCATTTTACCAACTCCCTTCCCAGCGATGCCTCCACACGCTTCGCTGTACCGTCCGAGCCTAGTGTTGCCTTTGAAGGCGTGGGATTCCGGATCTCTGTATTGTTCAGGCTTGGCTAATTTGGGAGATAATTGTGACCCAATCCTCAGAGGAAAGATTTTCAGGACGTAAATCTAGTGTTTCATTGGGGATTGAAGTAATTGCCGTTAACCAACGGGAGCGGTGCCATCCGGATATCCTGTTTAGCCGATTTGGTGGTTTTTTCAGGGTTGTTCGCAATTTTCTTCGACGATTTGAGAAACATTCAGAAATCACCATACGGTAAAGTCGGCTATCTATTGATTCGAGAAAATCACGGTGAATTGGAATCAGATTTGTTAGGCGAGAATGCACCCTCGGAGACGGACTGAAGGAATGAGGAGGGACTTTCAAATCTAATTCTACTAAAAAATCTAGCCAAAGTGAGTGACCAAGTGGCCCCCTGCTTGCATAGCCCTTGCTCATTGCCATTTTTTCCGCAAATTCTTCCTGAACAAGTAGAGCGATTCCCTGCAGGTGATTTTTGAAATGGAATGTCTGAATTTTCTCTAAAATTGGACTGGATATTTGGTAAGGTAGATTAGAAACAATATGAGTGATATCTTGCGGCCATTCGATTTGTAGCGCATCGCCATGGATGACTTGTAATCTTCCTTCTTCGCTATCGAATACCCTATTCAGATGTGATATGGATTCCTCATCGAATTCAATGGCGGTTACTCTAGCTCCGGTTCGCAACAATTCCAAAGTCAAAGAACCTGGCCCAGGACCAATCTCCAAAACATGACTCTGTTGATTTATTGGCTTGTTTCCCGAAGCAATTTCTACTGCTCTTTTAATGACTGCTTCATCGAGAAGAAAATGTTGACCAAGGGATCGATTTGGAGTAATTCGATCTCTCAATAAATCAACTAACAATCTGATATCGAGGTCTTCCATACGCCCACCTCTATCAGGCGCTGACCCTCACCAGTAAATCAAGCAGACAGGGTACTTCTCCTGGATTTCCCATTTCGCTTACATACCGCTCAGCAAGTAAGTCGACTGCATCAATTTCTAACTTCTGACTTACATCTTTTAGGTCTATCCAGCCATTTGACCCCCGTATTTCCACCCAAGACCTTGCAGTTGAACTACCAACACCTGGAAGGAGTTGGAAAGCGTGAACCTTGAGCGAAATGTTATTCGCTCGATTATAGAATTCTAAGTGAGGATCAGGGTTTACTTTGATGGATTCTACAACTGATTCCTGTAAAACTGAGTTACCCTCTGTTGTCAAATCTTGAAAGCGAAGTGAAGATAGTGGACCAGCCTTTCCAGAATCAAGAGCGATGTAATCGCCTGATTCTGATGTGAAACCATCGTTCAATCTTGCTCTTACAATATGAAGACCAGGTTCTGAAATAGCATGAATTTCCCAGCCAGATGGTCTTCTTCCCATTACATCAAGCACTCTGATATGAGTCTCTGATGCAAAGGGACCAGCGAGTGGGTCGCCATTGGAATTGCCATTCGGCTGCATAATCTTCAGTCCCCGGAAGTGGGTTACCCCTCATGAATGGATGTGTTACTTTGGAATTGCTGAATTTTAGCAAAATAATGTATCCAACATTTAATTTACACGTAATTAGAGAATATGTTGGCGGACGGTGGTGATTATTCCCTCAATCTCATCCGTATCCATCGCAATTCTCTTTGAAGCGATAATTACGCGAACATCCTCTACCTTGATAGGAGCAAGTTCGGATATCTTTGCACATACCTCAGGATGTTGCGCTAATTTTTCGTTCTTGGAAAGATCTTCGAATAAATTAGTGAAAATTTCAGGACTAGTTTTCATTCCGCCGCGATTTTCACTAGCAGCCCACTCAGCGTGTTGTAGGGCGACTTTTTGCTCATAGGACAATTCGCCTCTTCTCTCTCTGGCATCCAATAACAAATCGCGTACGGTAGCGAAATCTACGAACTCTCTTTTGCTCATTTGAATCACTCCAGAGGGTGAAGGTGTTCCGGTCTAGCTACGACCGTCTTTGCCATATTTTTGTCATGCAAAGATACAACCCATGCTCGGCCTTGCTTGGCCTTGATAACGCCAGTAGCGCCTTGGAATCTGCGGTGAGGCATGCCCTTTTGCTGAGAGCCATCAAGCACAACTGCGACTCTATCCCCAATCTCATATTGATGCATTACTCGAGCGATGTCGATTCGACCCCTTTGGGTTTTCGAACGACTTAGAATACTGCGAGTTCCTTGACGAGTACCGTGACTTCTGCGCATGATTTTCACCCCTCGACCATAGGTCGTGCGAGCGGTCGACCTACCGCCCATTCTTAAGCCCATCTGAGCAGTTTAGGCTTCAATCGGCGTGAATATCCTCAACATCTAGCCAAATTACCTCGCAGGGACTACCCAAAACTTCGGCTACCGATGGGACTGTTCTACCTTCATCAGAATGTACTAATTCCTTGACATATGTTCCAGCCTCGCAGCGAACTGAAAATTGCACTGATTCCGATTCAACAACAATATTCTCGATTGATACAACTTTTCTTCTACGTTTCTTATCCGCTCGTCGATGGGATACTCTCTTTGGGGTTTGTTGTTCCAAAGTAACTCCCGAAAGTTTCGAAATCGATTCAACAATGACTGATTCTTCTGGCGGCTCTTCAACAGAAAAACGGATTGTGTAGGACTTCTCAGCTCGAGTTTCTTTAACTCTACTAACTTCACTTCTATTTGTCCAACGCAAATCACTAATTTCGATTTTATCCGCCGCGTTTGAGTTGACTGCTTGCATGATTTCCTCAAGGTCTGTACGGCGCACCTTAGGACGCTTTACTTCAAGGACAAAAGGACGACCTCTTCCTAGACAGCGTACATCGATATCTTCTCTCCCCATTCCGTGGAATGAGGTATCTTCTGCAGACATAACTAGTCGGAATGGTTCTCCGATTAAATCCTGAACAGAATCAGGATATTGTAGCCCTGTTCCCTCACAGGCTTCACAACCCTCGGCACGACCACGACAAGCGCGACAAGGCCAGCGAGTCTGAGGTATTCCTCGATCCAACTTTCGATAGCGGCCGTAGATGAATACCGGCCTAATATCAACATCAACCCTTAGTGTTAAACAATCGATTAAAATCATCAAATCAGGTCTTTCCTTGACGAATTCAATACCATCCATACGGGTAGAAACCCCAGTCTGTACCGCTTCTGAAAATGCCGCTTTTAGAGGTCTGGAACCTGGTGCTGCATGACGAGTACGAATTCTATCCTCTTCCTGAATTAAATCCTTAGGAACATGAACTCCGATTTGTAATGAACCATGATCGAGCTGGCCGGTTTGTTCGACTATTCTCTCAACGATATTATCTACATCTTCGAAGAGGTCCTCGCAAAGTGGACAAAGATCGGGCGCCTCGAACGATTCCAATTCCTTGTCTCTTGCAAAGGCCTCAGTGCGCAGCGAGGCACCCCCCTTTTCTCCGGTTTCTTCTGTTCGTCTCCCACCGACTCGGTGCAAACAGTGGTTACAGGTACCGAGTCGAATCATGTGAGCAATACCTAGTGGAGCAGGACAAGGTGGAGAATCCCAATCCAAAGTTTGGCCATTGGTTTCGAAATCATCGCCATCGAACCATTCTTTTTCTTCCTCTTCATCACCTTCAACCTCAACTAGATCATCCCAAGGGTCTTCTGCGGCAGCATAACCTGCAGTCGCGTAGAGTTGCCACTCCTCTTCTTCAGGCGTATTCTCATCATTCTTTGGCTCATCTGGGTTCATTGAATCACCCACCGCAGCGAGGGAGGGAATCCCACATTGCGATGGTTTGCGGAATCAAGGGTTACCTTTGAGCGCTTCTATACAAATTTAAGACTCATTTTTGAGAATAATAATTTCCAAATTAATCAATTAATGTGCCTTTTTCTTCACATACACTACGAAGTAAAGGAAAGGAGAAAATACCACTAGAACAGCCGCTAGGCCATGAAAATCGTAAACCATATCGACCGACTAATTCGGCTTTTGGCTTGTCCAAGCGTAGTCTCATGACCTCCTCACGGAATTCAATAATTCGCTGTTCATTTTCTTGTCTAGGTCCACACTTAGCGCAAGGACAAGCCAGCCTAATATCGAGATAATCGACTCTGAATGATTGACTATCAGCAAAACGCATTAAACAGTCTTCTTTTCCCCTTTCAAGGTCGGTCAGAGATTCGGAATCATCCATCTTGTTCAACCCGCCGTCAAACACCGACCGCTTCAACCTGCTGAGGCTCCTTGCTCCGTGTTCGAGACATTGCTCCAAGCATTGCGGGTGTAACAACTAGGCTGGCGAATAAGGAAAGGCCAATCATTGCGGCGCAAAATAAACCGAAGCTTGCAAAGAAGCCCATTGCAGAGCGTGTTATGATTAGGAAACCTGTTACATCTGAGACAGCCGATCCAAACAATGCAAGACCTGCTGCCCCGCCAATTGCCTTGATACTGGTCTCTACATCTGCACCTGTTGCCCGTTCCTCTCGATATCTCTCAACTACGTGGATAACGTAGTCAATTCCTACACCCAAACTCATCGCGGCAATCGCTACTGTAACCATATTCAAGCCATATCCTGCTGCCGCGATAATGGCGTATAACCAAATTATGACAATTACAATAGGGATTGTAGTAAAGATTGCAGTAGAGAGAGATCTAGTCCCCCAATATCCGGCGCCAATGACCAATAAGATTGCAATTGCAATAGAAAGATTCACGCTAACTGTCATGTATACATATCCGGTGATTGCAAGAATAACCGGCGAGGATACAACAAGATCTCTCAATGAATAATCATCATAGCCATACTCGACCTTTCGGAATCCCCACCATAGTGTGATTAGGCAAAATAGAACCCCTAATACTAATGTTCCTTGGAGCTGGTTCTGCATACTATTTGCGGCTACGAAGCGAGTTACTGGATCACCGGTAGCAATCGCCCAGGTAACGGGATATTCTTCAGTAGAAGAAGAAATGTCTACCCTTTCAGAGAGATCCTGTGCTGCTAATTCTTGGAAAGGTTGCATATCCATCTCCAACTCCGCCAATACCTGTTCGACAACTATGAACTGCTCAGGGTTTGCGATTCCCCATCTAAGTGTCATTCGAGGGTATTCTGGAATGCTACCCTCTTGGCAAAGATGTACAAGTTCAGGGTCTATTTCGCAATTTGGAGCGATATTTAGCGCCGTTAAAGATGGTGGAATATGAGGAATATAGCCGCCTTCTGGAACCCCATAGACATAGACGAATCCATACATGAATCTCAAGCAATCTCTGTCAGTTTCGTCTGGTAATCCTGTAAATAGTGTATCACATTCAAGTGAATCAGATTCCCAACCGGCTTCAACAAATGGGGTAACATTTGCGAACATACTAGCCTTCGCAGCCCAAACCAACTCATCGACTGCATGTAATTCAGGAGTACCTAATGGAGTCTTGGTGTATTTTCCGGGATCGTTGGGGCTCGAATCTGCCATGTTATCCCTAGTTTTCTGAATCGCGGCGAATACCCTAGGATCTAGCATGTCGCCCTCGACAATAACTGCCGCCGGCTCTCCCTCGTCACTGAATCTAGTATTGACTAACTCGACGGCTTGGGCGAAGTCTGATTCCTCATCTAGGAAATCCTCCACCTTGAAATCTCCTTCTAGGCTGAGCATCATTGGAACTGCAACGGCAGTTACTGCTAAAATCAATACGAGAAGAACTGCCGAATTCTTTGAGGAATTATCTGCAATTTTCACTAGATTTTCTTCACTTATCATGTGCACAATACCTTCATCTTCTTCTGGTAGTTTCCCTTTTCTACGAAGGTACTTATCCCAATCCATTCGGATTAATGGTGCCCAAATTCCTGTCAAAATGAATGCTGCTGCGACTCCTAACGCCGCTTCAACTCCGAACGATCTTAGTGCTGCTATATCAGACGTTAAATTTGCAGCAAATGCGGACATTGTTGTGAAAGACGTCAACATAATTGCTCTTCCAACTCGCGATAATGATGAGTGAGCAGATTGCTCAGGTGTACGACCTTGTCGCCTCTCCTCCTTGTAACGATGAAGGGCATGTAAACTGTCATCAATACCCAGAGCGATGACGAGTATTGGAAGTAAGTTCGAAAATTGGCTCTTGCTGATTATCTTGAAGCCGTACCTTTCTCCTAGTACCATCATCCAACCGATTGAGCCTTGCATCCAAAGAAGGGCAAAAAGTAGGGTTGCCCCCACAATAACAACATCGGACTTTCTTCTGAGACTGAACCACAAAAGAACGGTAATCGCAATGGCCATTGCAATTAACAGCAGGCTCGACTCAAGTAATTCACGATTCAATTCAACGTTTACTCCTTCGTTTATGGAAAAGGTGAGGGAAAGTTGATCGGTTGTACGCATCTGCTTTTCAAGATCCATAATTGCCCATTCAAAGCTACAAAGTTGATCTCCAGATTCCTTCGCTTCTCGGCATTCATCTACAGAATACTGAGGTGGTGTTGTAACTAGATGTAAGCCCTCAAATTCGTATCCATTTCGTTCATTTTCTGCATCGGCCCAATAGTATGTTATTCCGTTCTCTTCTAAATCAGTACGACTGAGTTGAATCAAAATCCAAGTGGTTGAGGCTGACCATCGACCAGGTCCCCAAGTGACATCTTCATCGAAGCTTCCATCCTCACGGATTGTCCCTCCAATTGGCCCAGTTAGTGTGCTATTCTCATCATGAGTGAAGCCTCTATCTGTCGAAAACCATCTCAACATTGCTCCGTCTGAATTCATAATCATTCGATGGGCTGCTAAGTCGATATGTGCCTGTGTAACATTAGGGTCATCATAAGTCAGACACTCTAAATCACCGCAATCTTCCCAATTTGTTTTCGGCGGCTGTGGAATACCAAATACATTCACTGTTGGTTGAGTTAGTAACGATTCTCCGGCCATGAAAGCACGTAGAATATCTGGAAGTGACATGGGTCCCATGAATCCAGTTCCAGTGAGTTCGGTTACGAGAGGCCTTGTGAAATTGAGTAGATAATGCGAATTTGCAATCTCGGTTTTCAATTCGATTTCTCTCAATACTGTGAGATTAAGGATGCCACCAACCGGAATGTCCTCCCCAACTATACCTGCACTAGTTCCCTGGAAGGGTAAGCGCTCAGATGGATGGGGAAGATTAGCATAATTTATATCGCCAGAATCGGTCAAATGAGGGGCGGGATTACTCGCCAAAATCGCCTCGCTACTCCTTACTGAAACGGCAAAACCATGTGTCTTCTCAGCAGCTTCAAATTCCTCATTTACAACCTGATTTGCAGTTAATTCAGGGGATTCCATGTCGTATGATTGGACGTCAATAGGTGTGAGGCTAGCGATTAATCCTGGAACCATCAGAAGGCTAATTGCTAAAACTGCGGCATGTAATTTGAAACTACGAGGCAATAAGAAATCAGCGACTCTTGCAAAGTCTCTAACATCACGCACACACTAGGGTGAAAAAACGTGTTTTTTAATTGATGTTTAATCAAAGTCCAGATTCTTTCAGATTATCAAGTGCCTTTTTCTGCTGCTGACTTATTTTATCTGGCTCTGCTAGAACGAATTCGATATCTAGAGGTCCACCGTTGTGACCGTGTCCTGCTAATCGACGTCGGTCACCAATTCTGGTGCCTTCAGCCACCTCAATTTGCACTCTCTTTCCTGCCGGAGTCTGAATTCTAACCGCGCCTCCCAACATCAATTTCGAATAGGGTATAGGTACTTCTTGAATCAGTTTACCACCTTCCCAACGACGACCCTCTTCAGCGTCAAGACGAATTGTAATTAGCAAATCTCCAGCTTCGCCTTGTGGGTGTTCGTGACCCATTTTTTTCAGGCGCAATTGCTGTCCATGCTGAGCGCCTGACGGAACACTAACAGTAATTGTTGAAGAGCGGGTTTCTACACCTTTTCCTGAACATTTTGGACATGATTTTCTCGAGTTAAATGAATTGCCCTCACAACGTTCACAAATCCTCAATCTGCGATGACCAAATTCAATTTTAGTGCCACTGAGAGCCTGTTCTAAAGAAATATCGATTCCCGCTTCGATATCTGGGCCTTTCTGAACCGGAGGTGGTTGAGACGGTCTGGCTTGTTGTCTTGATTGTCGCTGATATTGTGGTTCGGCTCCACCCATACCGCCCATAAACTGATTCAAAATATCTGAGAAGTCAAATCCTTGACCTCCACCGAAACCTCCTCCTCGAAAACCACCGCTGCCCCCAAATCCAGAGAATGCGCCACCGCCTCGAGCAAACATTTCCTCCATTCGAATTTGCTGATCATACTCCTTTCTGGCAGCAGCTGTACCGATTTGACCGTATGCTGCTTGAATCGCTTTGAATCGCTCTTCGGCCGCTGCGTCGCCTGGATTTCTATCTGGATGATGTTGTCTTGCCAACTTACGGTAGGTCCTCTTTATCTCCGCATCAGTTGCGTCTTTAGAAACGCCCAATACACGGTAGGGGTCCTCTCCCATCAGACCTGTTGCATCAATAGTGTGTCTTGAATCTGATTGAAGTTAGACGATGCTATAATGAGATAGAAGGATTCCAACAGTCCATGGCAGTAGGGTGGGCCGTGTTCAGAAATTATGTTGGTCATGCAAAGGAGATTTATGGAGATATTACCGAATATCCACTTTTTTTCCTTATGCCACCATCAGCATTAGTCGAGGCGGATGAGGAGGGAAACAATGTGGTAGCGTTGAGTTCAGCAACCGAACATATCGATCACGAGGTTGAGTTGGTGATTAAACTAGGAGATGACCTGCAACCAATCGAAATGTGTGTTGGCTGCGACACCACTAATCGAACCAGACAAACTAGAGCAAAGAAAGAGGGATGGCCTTGGCTTGAAGGCAAAGGCTTCACTGGTTCGGGAGTTCTGGGAACTTGGACAAAATGGGATCCGAGTATTCTTAGCGTTGGATTGTCGATAAACGGAGAGCTTCGCCAAGAATCTACTACTGATCTGATGGTTCATTCTGTAGATTCTATTCTGTCTCATCTGAATTCTTGGTACACCCCTATGCCTGGAGATATGATTTGGACTGGTACACCGCAAGGAGTTGGGCCAATGAAAGAGGGCGATGTTATCGAGTGTTGGCTAAAAGATTCGGAAGGTAATGTCATCAGTACTTTGAATGCAACCTGTGTAATTTAGAACTAAAATTCGAGTTTTTCCATTTTCACCGCCTGTTTAAATAGACGAGTTTGGCGGCTCAAACTATGGAACACGAGTTTGAGTTTGGACCTGCATTTACACTTATGACCGTACATCTCTCTAATGGAGAGCAATTGAAAGTAGAGCCTGGGGCAATGGTAGCCCAGTCCTCTAATGTGGATATGAAGTCCGGAATGTCCGGCGGCTTCTTCAAGGGATTGATGAAGAGCGTAGTAGGTGGTGAATCATTCATCCTAAACACATACACGTCCAATGGAGATGGTTGGTTATCTCTTGCACCAGGAGCACCAGGAGATATTTCTTCTTTCGAGCTGGGACCAGGTCAGACTCTGTTTATGCAGGGTGGAGCATTCATTGCTAGCACTGCTAATGTTGAGACTGACACAAAGTTCCAGGGCGCAAAGGGATTCTTTTCCGGAGAGAGTGTATTCTTCTTACGCGCAAAAGCAACCGAAGGAACAGGCACAGTATTCTACACTTCGTACGGGGCGTTGAAAGAAATAGAAATCAATGGAGAAGAAGTAGTCGTTGACACTGGCCACGTCGTCGCATTCACTGATGGTGTAAGTTATACTGTAGGAAAAGTCGGAGGATTGGGATCTGCCTTGCTCGGCGGAGAAGGACTTGTCATGAAATTCAATGGGCAAGGTAAGGTATACATTCAGACAAGAGATTTTGGTGCTCTAGCTGCTAAACTAATCCCATTCATGCCTACTCGTTCTAACTGATTGAATTGGTGTCGAGGGAAAACTTGAGTCAAAACCACCTCTGCGATTGGAATGAGGATAACTATGTCAGGTGACCAAAATTTGGGAACTATCGGCTCTCGCCGATATACCGATGCTTGGCTCATGGATCACGACTGTGCTCCGCAGTACGGCGATTTCATCCTTCACCAAGATGGTTCGTGGTCAACTAGTAAAGGAGATGAGGATGTCCTAGAAACGATCGATGGATCTGGACGAATAATTACTCGTTCTTTCCAGAATTGGCATACACACCTTCCAATGATACTCAACAGAGGGATGGGCGAAGGATTGCCACTTATGGAATGGTTAGAAACCGCTATTTTCCCTGTTGAGAAAAAATTGACTGAGGACCTAATTAGAGTTGGTACAAAAGCCGCTGCTGCAGAAATGATTGCAACTGGAACGACCTATGCCTGTGACATGTATTTCCATACCGAAACAATCGGGCAGACACTTGCAGAAACTGGAGTAAGGGCGACTCTTTGTGGACCTATTACGGATGGATTAACTCCCAACTTTGAGCCTGGTTCAGGGGATGCGCTGCGTCACATGGAAGGCCTGATTACTGGAGATTCTCCCAGACCTGGAAGAATAGATTACGGGGTTGGAACCCATTCGGTTTATGTCTGTGATAAAGAAATTTTACTCAAGGGTTCAGAATTAGCAAAGAAGACTGGGTGTACATTACACATTCACACTTCAGAGACACGAAAAGAAGTAGCAGACTGTCACGAAGCAACTGGAATGTACCCCGTTGAATATCTTGATTCATTGGACTATTTCACAGACGGAACCACTGTTTGTGCCCATTGTGGTTGGCTCACGAAAAAAGAAATGAGAATTCTTGCAGGCCATGATGCCCATGCAATTCACTGCCCTACCTCGAACCAGAAGCTTGCTTGTGGCGGCACTATGTCCTATCCTGCGATGAAGGAAGCAGAGGTGGATGTTCGCTTGGGAACTGATGGTTCCGCAAGTAACAATTCCCTCGATATGCGTGAGGAAGCAAAAGTAGCCAGTTTGGTTCAGAAACATGATCATTGGAATGCTCGCGTTTTAGGCCCGGAAGAAACTTGGCAATTAGCGACTAAAGATTCCAAAGATTGGGTTACTTGGGATCTCAATGATATTCGAATGTCGCCTATTGGAAAAGGTGGTCGTAGATTACTTCCTAACTTGTTATACTCTGGTGGTAAGGTAATGGATGTCTTTGTCGATGGTGAAGCATTACGTAGGGATGGAGTTACGCTGACCGTGGATGAACAAAAAGCCAGAGAGAGGCTAAACGAAGTTGTATTAGATTACTATAGTGAAATATAGAAAGCCCTGATGTAAGCAATAATTTGGATTGAATTATTCTAGAATTCTAAACCTAATTTTTGAGCCATTGGAGGAGCTTCCCCGGTCTTCGCAAAATAGTACAATGATGCTCTATTTACAGCCTCGCAAGCGGTGAAGAATAGGACTGATAGAGCGATTCCGGAAAACATCAGAAGTAGTCCAAAACCAATACCTATCTCCCCTAAAGCAAAGAGGGGTAGACAAATCAAAACTATGGTTAAACACACTAAGAAATTGATGATTCCAGTTCCAGCGCTTGATACGATGTCTTCGCCCCAGGTATTCCCGAATAATTCTGGGCTCTTCGACATACTTTCCCTAACGCCGAGATTATCGATGACAATCATTGGTACA
>PANM01000030.1 GCA_002708385.1 Methanobacteriota archaeon
AAAGAATGCCGGACATTGGGAGAACTCATGTCCGACGAGGTCCGCAATACAATCATCATCGGTTCAGGCCCCGCTGGATACACCGCTGGCCTATATTCCGCTAGAGCAATGTTGGAACCTTTGATGTTCGCAGGATATGCATCAGGGGGTCAGCTCATGCTGACTTCTGATATCGAAAATTTTCCCGGTTATCCACAGGGAATCGGCGGCCCCGAAATGATGGTTCAACTTAGAGAACAAGCCGAAAGATTTGGCCTTGAAGTTCACGATAAAAATGTCGAGAGGGTTGATGTCAGTAACAGGCCTTTCAAAGTCTGGGTTGAAGGGGAAGAATTTCTCGCTCAGACCTTAATCATCTGTACAGGTGCGGAGGCAATTTGGTTGGGTGCAGAAGGGGAAGATGCACAGAAAGGCCGTGGAATCAGCACCTGCGCAACCTGTGATGGAGCATTTTTCCGTGATGAAGAAATTATCGTCGTAGGAGGTGGTGACTCAGCAATGGAAGAAGCTACTTTCCTGACTAGATTCGCTAGCAAGGTTACAATAATCCACAGAAGAGAGGTCTTCAGAGCCTCAAAAGTGATGTATGACCGAGCGGCAAATCATCCAAAGATTGAGATCAAGACTTTTCGTTCCGTAAAAAAGTGGCTCTCTGATGAAAAAGGCCTCGCTGGAGCTGTATTGGAAGATCCTCGTGACGGTTCAACAGAAGAGATTTCATGTACTGGAGCTTTCATAGCAATTGGTCACAAACCAATTACAACCTTCCTAGAGGATCAAATTGAAACCGATGATTCTGGTTACATAGTTCCTAAGGAGCATACAATGACTAGCATCCCAGGGGTATTCGCGGCAGGTGATGTAGTAGATACAAGATACAGGCAAGCGATTACTGCCGCTGGAATGGGATGTCAAGCCGCAATCGATGCTGAGCGATGGTTAGAAGATCAACACTGAAGTGAAGGAATGGTTGAATTCGGAGTTTTCAGCAATCGAGAAAACTGGCAGCACAGAAGCTGGATATCACATCGGGTAGGAGATTTGTTCTACCTCTCTCACACCTCTGTCACACTTTGGTGCGCTGTACTTTGGTTAGGTCCATATCAGTGGATGTGGTGGGGAGTTGTTATTCTATATGCCACCACAGAAATACTCTGGTTTTTCCGCGGTCGATTTTGTATTCTCTCTGATTTGGAAAGACACTTCAAAGGAATTCCAAGACCTGATGACCCATTAGACCAAAACTTTGTACGAAGGCTTTGGAACCTATTGTTCCGTAGAGATATTTCATCCGAAACCGCACAGTTATTGACTCGAATATGGGGGCGATTCGGTTTCACAGTTGCAATTGCTAGACTCATCTTATCGGATGCCTTCTGAGTCTGCCGTGCAAACCGAAGGCAAAATGAATAGGTGGTGTTCTCTCAGGCACGTGGACACGCAATTGAGCCCGGAGGAGCGCGCTAGATATGCACGTCATTTGATACTTCCAGAGATGGGGGAAGAGGGCCAGAAGAAGTTGAAAAAATCCTCTGTTATTGTGATTGGAGCGGGTGGATTAGGGTCTCCAACTTTGCTATATTTGGCAGCAGCAGGCGTTGGTAAGATTGGAATAATCGATGACGATAAAGTCGACATAACTAATCTACAAAGACAGGTAATTCATTCTACAGCGGCTGTTGGTTCACTAAAGGTTGAGTCAGCAGCTAATCGAATTCGAGAGTTAAATCCGGAAATTGAAGTTGTTGAACATAACACTAGGCTAGATGTAAATAATGCCTTGGAGTTACTCTCTGATTGGGATTTGGTAATTGATGGTACAGACAATTTCCCAACTAGATATACAATCAATGATGCGTGTGAGATTCTGCGGAAACCTTGGATTTTTGGAAGCATTCATAGATTTGAAGGCCAAATTACTGTCTTCAATTACCATGGTGGCCCAAATTATCGAGATTTATTTCCGAATGCACCACCACCTGAACTAGCGCCAAATTGCTCCGAGGCAGGAGTATTGGGGGTTCTGCCAGGTATTGTTGGTAGCATACAATCTGCTGAAGCAATCAAATTATTGCTAGGTGTTGGTGATTCGTTGTCTGGACAATTAATGGTGATTGATGCAAAATCAATGAGAACTCGTTCGTTACAATTTGACAAATTACCTGAAAGAGAACCTGTCACTGAAATGTCCGAGCAATTGATAATGGAAGCTTGCCAAAGTAAAGAGATTAGGGAAGAACCTCCAATTGGACAGGTGCTAGAGATTACTCCCGCAGATTTTGTAGAAAGATGCTCAGAGGGTTGGAATCCTTTCCTTTTGGATGTTAGAAGGGCAAATGAGGAAGCAATTGTCAGTTTGCCAGGAACCGACTTGCGAATTGAACATATTGCAGTTCCTGCAGAATCAGAACAATTGCCAAAAGATTGTGATTTGGTTGTTTACTGCAGAACTGGTGGTCGTTCGGATGCTGTAGCCCGATGGTTGGGTCAATCAGGATGGGAAAGATCTAGGGTTTGGAATATGGTTGGTGGCATCCATCTTTGGTCGGATCAGATAGATACTAAGGTTCCAAAGTATTAATTTATTTAATTATGGTGTAATTGCTCTCTATTATTCGTTTATTTGTGGTAATTAGAACAATTATGGAATTTTTAGTATTAATTTATGATATTTTTACTATAATTGTGGTGTATTGACCATTATGCTGTTTTTTAATTGCGGTATTATGCGGCAAATCAATTTAAAAATCACATCTAAATTGATATAACAATTCACCTTTAGTGGTGTAATCGTGAGCAATAGGGCGATTCTTTGTTGTACTAGTTGATACCCCGAATAAACATGACTGGGCGACGAGGGATATGGCGTTGCCCCTCTTGCAGCACCCACCAGATTTGGAAATCAAGAGACAAGGCTACAACAAGACTAGACCGCAAGTGCACATCTTGCAACACTAGAATCAGGGTGACTCTGAATCGCTCTGATAGTGGCAGAGGTAGAAAACAACAAGCAGAGGTATGGGAAAGGCCATCAGACACTTCGATGGAGGAATTACAAAGTGAAGCTGATCTTAGGAATTCCAGAGTTGAAGAACTAGAGTCGAAAGAGAAAATTGCTGGACCACTTAGTCAACAAGATTTGCCGCCTCTCTGGGGTGACGGATGGCGGCCAAAGGCAGCTTTGGAGTTCTCCTCCACTTTACCACAAGAAACTGCTAGATCGGAATTGATTCGGTTCCTTGTTGAAAGGCACGATGGATATGTTGAGTCTGCCTTTGACTGCTGGAATTCGCTGAATCCGCCTGAGCGATTCAATGGCAAGAGTTTTCACGAATTTAGCGAGTCATTTTGCAACTCCTTTGAAAGAAGATTAACTGAAAGGATATATGAACCGGGATTCGCCACTCTTGCAACAGAAGAAATCATCCCTCGAAGAACAGGTAGTGCCTATCTAGACAGACGGGCGGTACGCATGATGAGAGATGTTGCTCTATGCCTACGTAGAATCGCATATACCGCAGCAATCACCGTTGATGATCGATTTGAATGGCAGAGATGGATGCATAGAACTCGCGCTTTAGATGAACATCTGAAAGACTTGTTCGTGAATGGAGTAAAAACACCAGATGGAAGTCAATTTGGCGGCAAAGGATTCCGCTCTACTTGGCAAGAAGGAGTTGTTGCATGCGCTACCTCTATGACTCGTGCGATCGATCTAGATGAAGATTCGATTGCTATTGCAGATGTAGTCGCCCCGATGATTAGAGACGTTGGCTTGGCTCTTTCGATGGGCCAGACCCCTCTAGAAATTTTCAATGCACAAATGGGCAAGTCGGATTCTTACATGGATGGCGGGATTGATTCTGCTGGAGGTAGGGACTTACACGTTGGTAATTGGCACAAGAGAGTACTACCCCCTACCGCTCCACTTCCGATCGCAAGCGCGACCGCTACCGGTGTAGCACTAGCGGCAAAAAGGCTTGCAACACCTCGTTTTCAACTAGCACCAGTTGGCGAAGGTTGCAGTAGTAGTGGGGAATTTTGGGAAGCCATGAATCTAGCTGGCGCAAGAGGTCTGCCAATTTCCTTCATGATTCAAAATAACCAGATTGCTCTTGACACTTTCACTGTTGGTCAATCTGGTGCTGAAACCTTCGGAGACAAGGGCCACTCGATGGGTATACCATCTTGGAGCATAGATGGCTCTTACCCAGCAGAATTCCACACATCAACTGCAGTTGCTAGGGAATTTGCCCTCGATGGATGTGGCCCCACTCTAATTCACGTTGAGACAATGCGTGGTTGTGGCCACGCACATCATCATGATGACCTGTACTTAGGAGCAGCAAGTGGAAACCCTCCAGGGTACGTAGATCGTGAGTTGCTTACATATTGGTCAGAAAAAAACCCTCTCCCTAACCATCGGGAATTACTGATTAGATTAGGAGTAAGTGAAAATAAACTTACCAAAATGGAAGCAGAAGAACAAGCACTAGTAGATGCCGCTAGAAAAGAAATGGAAGCTACGGCATGGCCGGAGGGTAATTCAGTGACCAAAGGCATAACCTCGCTTCACGATGCTTCAACTCATTCTGAACAGTTTGATCGCTTCGGAGTAAGCCTCTCTGGAGGGGAAAGTCCAGTTTCAGTTGGGGATGTAGACATCGAATTCTCGGATGCTGCAAACTCATGGACATATAGCAAGGCAATACAGAATGGAATGGTAAGCCTTGCGGACAAATATGGAGAATCAATTGTCTTCATGGGAGAAGATATGGAAGTCGCTGGAGCGTTCGGAATGAATTTGCCATTGAAGGCACGAGGGCATTCGGACAAATTACTCGATATGCCTTTGTCTGAAGCGATAATCATTCATTCGGCAACAGGGGCCGCCTTGGGAGGCATGCGGCCTTTGGCGGAAATCCAATTCGGAGGATTTGCCGCTTTAGCGATGAATCCACTAATCAATAACGCGGCCCAACTTAGATGGCGATGGGGGGCCGAAGTTCCACTTACAATAAGGATCCCACTTGGAGCAAAAACCCGCAGTGGACCATTCCATGCAAATATGATTGAATCATGGTTTGCTAATGATCCTGGTTTAGTAATTGTATTCCCTTCTACACCTCAAGACGCGTACGATCTATTGGTAGAATCGCATGCCTTGAATGACCCAGTCGTATACCTTGAGCACATAGGACTCTACGGGTTACGTGGAGGAAATACTGGCTGGGGACATTCGATTAATCAGATTGTTGATACTAACTCAGTTCATCAACGCCTTGCCAATGGTGAGAATAGTATAGGTAAGGCTAGAGTTGTGCGAGGAGGTAAAGATGTTACAATCGTAACATGGGGTGCAATGGTTCATGTTGCTTTGGAAGCGGCAGAAGCGGCAGCAAAACGTGGAATTGAGGTTGAAATTGTTGATTTACGGACGATTTTACCCTTCGATGCAGAAACTTGTGTCGATTCAGTTCGGAGAACTGGTCGTCTAATTGTACTTCAAGAGGCTCAATACACCGGAGGCCTTGGGCACACAGTTAGCAGTAGAATCTTGGAAGAAGCATTCTGGAACCTCGAAAACGCCCCAGTTGTAATTGGGGCATTAGATACACCTGTTCCATTCTCACCTCCATTGGAAGACCATACAATCCCCACTTCTGACTATGTGGTTAGACACATCAGAAGAATGTGCGAATGATAGGGATGGACTCAAACATCATGAGCGGTGCGCATTGGGTGTGGAACAGATGCTGGAGTCCGATCCAATTCTCGTGTTAGTTGGTTTCGCTCTCCTTATGGCTGGCGGAGAAGGAGTTGTCCAGGGTGCGGTGCAAATAGCATACAGACTGCGAGTTCCTCCGTTATTGGTTGGCTTTACCATTGTCGCCATTGGGACTTCCTTACCAGAATTAGCAGTAGCATTAGAAGCGATTAGAACCGATGCAGATGAGATTGCTATCGGAGGAGTTCTTGGTTCCAATGTAGCCAATGTAATGTTAGTTCTCGGAACCGCAGCCATGCTTGGATCCGGTGACGAAGGTGGTGCAGGAATTAGACGTGATGCAGTCGCCGTAATCTTTGCAACTGTTCTCCTTACATGCTTTGTATATCTAGGCTCGATTCCTCTTGAAGGCGGAGCATTAATGCTAATCTTACTTATTTCTTATTACGGGTATGCCTATGCTTCATCAAGAGGTAAAGGAGACCAAGAGGAACCTGAAGAATCATGGCTTCCTGACAATATTGTCGTAGCACTAATATCCACAGTAATTGGAGGGGCGATGATTTGGAAAGGTGCAATTTTCCTGCTTGATGGCGCAACTGGATTAGCTGAAACTTATGACATCGACGAATCTATTGTTGGGCTTTCAATGGTAGCTTTGGGGACATCATTACCAGAATTAGCTGTTACTTTAATCGCCGCCATGAGAAATCAAGGTGGAGTTGCGGTGGGAAACGTTCTGGGTTCTAACGTGATGAATATTCTGGGAATTTTAGGAACAGCGTCCGTTATTGGAAATGGAATTGAAATCGCATCAGAATTTGCTGGGAGAGATATATGGGTGGTAATCCTTACTTCGGGTTTGGTTGCAGCAATGCTGCTAGACGATAGAGAGATTGGCCCTAGAGTTGGAGCCACTATGGTGACCGGATATCTCGCATATATGGCATACCTATATCTTGGTTGATTGTATATTCATTCAATGTGCTACTCCCTAATTGCTAAGGCTGAAGAGCCAGTGGGAGCATCATGGTTGAGTTCATTTTGTCCGAAGAGCAGGAGATGCTTCGAGAATTAGCCCATGAATTTGCAAGAGATACTGTTCGACCAAATGCTGAGCACTGGGACGCTAATTCTGAGTTCCCTACAGAAGCAATTTCCGAGGCACACTCACTTGGACTAACTAATCTACACATCCCTGCCGAATATGGAGGAATGGGGATGGGGATTTTGGATGAAGTCCTTGTTTCCGAGGAATTTTCTTGGGGAGACCCAGGGTTTAGCACCGCAGCCTATTCCAATGGTTTGACAGTTGGTCCAATAATCACTGGAGGAACTGAGGAACAAAAGCAAGAGTATCTAGGAAGATTGGTTAGTGAACCAAAAATTGCATCATATTGTGTAACGGAACCTGGCGCTGGAAGTGATGTTGCAAGTATACAAACCACGGCTGTTCGAGATGGAGATCACTACATCCTCAATGGCCAAAAGATGTGGATTACAGGAGCTGGGCAAGCTGATTGGTTCTTTGTTCTAGCATACACCGACAAGCCTTCAGGATACAAAGGAATGAGTGCTTTCATAGTAGAGAGTTCATGGGATGGCGTCTCATTAGGAAAGAAAGAAACCAACATGGGTCAAAGGGCGTCTGATACTAGAGCAGTGATTTTCGAAGATGTACATGTTCCTGTTGAGAATTTAGTTGGTGGAGTAGAAGGCAAGGGTTGGTTCAATGCTATGAAAGCCTTCGACATATCTCGACCTAATGTTGCGGCTCAAGCAGTTGGATGCTCAAGAGCCGCTTACGAATATGCCCTACAATACGCCGATGAAAGAAAGACATTCGGCAAGAAATTACATCAACATCAGGCGATTCAATTCATGCTTGCTGATATGAAAACAAAAATCGAGGCGAGTAGACTACTTACTTGGCGCACGGCATGGGAGGTTGATAATGGAATCAAGAATACCGAAAGTGCAGCTCATGCAAAGCGCTTTGCTGCTGATTCTTGTATGGAAATAACCACCGATGCAGTGCAAGTATTCGGAGGATATGGTTACTCTGAAGAGTATCCTGTGGCACGATTAATGAGAGGGGCCAAAGTCCTACAAATTTACGAAGGAAGCAGTCAAGTTCAGCGTATGATTATTGGAAGAGAAATGGTCAGAGATCTGTGAATCAGCCCTTAGGGCTGAATAGTCAATAGACCGCTTTGTTGAAATCCTTCGGCTTCCTCGTCGGCGTTGGTAACATGATTTCTTCAACTGAAATTAGGGGACGATTAATTGCGTTAACAATCCTAGTTATGATGTTAGCCCCGGCTCTTGCAGCTGCAGCACCCACCGTGTCAAATCCATCGCATACCCTGACATATTCCGAGCTGACTGAGGATTGGTGGGAAGATACCTTGATGGATATTGATGGAGATTATATCCACGATGCAATTTGGATTGCTGCTCAAAACAACCATTACCAATACCTCGATAATAATGGTCGGATTTCAGTAATTGTTTACTTTGACCATACTCCAACCGAAGAGGATCAAAGGATGATTGAAAGTAAATTAGATTTCCATACCCAATTCAGATATTGGTTGATTGATTCGATTGCCGGTACAATAGAATTAGAAAGAATTCACGAATTACTGCATATCCCAGGAGTTGTCTTTGTAGAGTTAGATGGAAGATTAGAAGTCCTAATGCAAGATGTTGTTCCCGCACACGGAGTAGATTTAGTTTGGCAAGATACTGGCTACACCGGAGAAGGAGTGACAATGGCAATTATTGATACAGGAATTGATGGAAATCATACTGCATTAGATGATCTTGATGATGATAATAGCACTACTGACCCAAAGATTTTGGCATTTTACGATGCCGTAAATAATCCTACCCTAACTAATGGAAGCGAGGTAGAGCCATACGACGGCAATGGCCATGGAACTCACTGTGCAGGAATTACCGCTGGAACTGGTGCTCCTACCTATCAGCACATTGGAATTGCACCTAAGGCCAACCTAGTGGGTGTTAAGGTTCTCAGTGACGAAGGAAGCGGGTCTTTTGCTCAAGTAATGGCTGGAATGGAATGGACTGTTGAGAAAAGACATGATTTCAATATCCGAGCTGCTAGTATGAGTCTTGGTGGCCCTGGTCCTATTGAGTGGACTTCCGCAGAAGAGGAATCGGTTAACAGAATGGGAAATGAAATGATGAGAGCCGGAGTTGCTCTATTCATTGCTGCCGGCAATAGCGCTGGAACTGCAACAATAGGAACACCAGGAAGCGCTGAGGATGTTATTACTGTTGGGTCACTTGACAAAGATACTGCCATTGCAATTTATTCAAGTCAAGGACCTACTGAAGAGGGCAGAATTAAGCCAAACTTAGCATTTGTTGGAAGCAGTGTAAACGCTCCTGATGCGAATACAGGTGATGGATATGTTGCACTCTCAGGAACAAGTATGGCGACTCCAGGTGCAGCTGGAGTTGCAGTTTTGATGTATCAAGCTAATCCTGACCTAAGCCCCTTCGATATCCGCAACATTATGCAAGAAACTTCCACTTACAGGCAGTGTCATTACATGTTAGCTAACGAACCCTGTGCTGAAGACCTCATTCCCAAAAATAGGCAGAACAACGTCTATGGACATGGTCATCTGAATGCCCAACCTGCGGTTGAAGAAGCCGCCAATTACGTCTACGAACTCAGCATGTCATTGAATGTGACTTTGGATAGCGAATACGGGGTAGATAACCGTGTTCATATTGGACAAGGAGAATCGATTGTGTTCAATCTAGCAGGAGGTGTTCAGAGGGTTCAATGGCGAACTTGGGATATGAGAGATAATTGGATGGATCTATCAGAATTTACTACGGGTCAAGAACAATTTGAAGTGACTCACAGCTTATTGGTAGATCGGCTTCAATTCCTCCCAAATAATACCGTTGAAGGAGATCAAGTTATACTCGTCAGAGCAATATCAGGTGACAAAGCTTCGACCAATCTTGCTGTTGGAGTACATATAATGGGTGACGAAAAGATTGTACAATCTGATTCAGATGGTTCATTCATGGGCATAATTGTAGGAATCCTAACATTATTGGTATTAGTATTACTATCTGGACTGATTTTTGCAGGATTGAAACTTCGGGAGAGAGGTTTCTTCGAAAAGGATGACCGATATTATAGAGACGAAGATATGGACGAAAATATGGTCTCTGAATCAGAATATAACCTATCCGAATCTGGATAGTCTCAAGTCATCTAGTCCTAATGCTCAAACATGGGTGCTGGTTGGACATATTATGGGGCAGACTAGGGGCATATATGTCTCAATTGTTTTGATTATGCTTATGGCCCCATTAGTGTCCTCTTCGATTAGTGACGATTCTAGGCAAAGAGGCGGGCTAGATTTCAATGGAGATTGGGTCTCCTCAGTTGAACCTGAAATTCATTTTGAGTGGTGGCTCGAATGGAGCAGAGACAAGGATGGTAATTCTATTGATGACCGGCTTGAATGGTTGATTCTACAACCTAGCGAAATACAACAACAATGGTGGAAAAGAGCTTTACCAGGAAGTGCTAGAGTATTTATCGACTACAATCACCATCCCACAAATGCAGATATTTCAGCTCTTGAAGAACTAAATGTTGAGGTGACTTTCAGATTTAGTTATCTAGATACTGTTGCAGCTTCTGCTCCTTTCAACTCAATCTTAGACCCTGAAGGTATCCTTTCTCTACCTGGTGTAGTGATGATAGAAGACCTCGGACTTGCAGAACCAAACATGCACGAAGCAGTTCCAAACATGGGTGTTGATGCTGTTTGGCAAGACCTAGGATTAGATGGAACTGGGGCGGTGATTGCTGTTCTCGATACTGGAGTAAGAGGAGATCATGAAGGACTCAACGATATGGATGATGACCCATTTACCTGTATCGAGGACCCACCTGACCCCTTAGACCCAAATCCAGAACCAATTCCTGCAGATTGTGACCCGAAAATCATTGCCTTTTTTGATGCGGTATTTACTGATCAAGAACTAGACCCTTCAGAATCCTACGACTCAGGCACACATGGAACTCATGTTGCAGGTATTGCAGCAGGTAGTGGGGGGGGGCAAACAGATCCTACTACTGGAGAGAAATATGTAGGGGCAGCACCTGGTGCATGGCTGATTAACATCTTAGCATGTTGTGATGGAGACATTGAAGATATTATGCAAGGATCAGAATGGGCCATTCAAAATAAGGAAAAATATGGAATTGATATACTCACATCCTCGCTTGGAGAGCAACAATTTGAGATTCATGTTGACAATGACGGTAGTTCCGCTTGGAGCCGCCAAATGGATGCAGTCGTTGAGGCTGGAATCATCACGACCCTATCTGCCGGGAACGAATTTGGAGGAGCGACTTTTGCTGGCTGTAATACAATTGACAGCCCCGGTGATGCTGCTTTACCCGTAACCGTAGCCAGTTTAGATAAGGATCTTGGGCTGGCAATTTACAGCAGCAGAGGATACACTTCTGACTTACGAGTAAAACCGGATGTAGCCACAATCGGGTCTAGTATAATGGCGCCAGATGCGGCAACAAATGATGGATACACAAGTAAATCTGGAACCAGCATGGCAACTCCATTAATGGCCGGAATTGCCGCTTTAATGGTACAAGCAAATCCAGACATTACCCCTTCAGAATTCAAAGATATCATTGCAGCCTATTCAATTGAAAGAGAAATTGTTCTCCTAGATGACCCTGGATTCAATGACTGTAGCGTTCTTGAGACTCGGCCAGATAATGAGTTTGGATTTGGGCAAGCGGATCCAGTAGTATTTGTTGAAGTAGCGGGAAGTATTGATCGTACACTAAATGTATCAATGAATATCGACACCCTGCAGGAAATCGAAAATCAAAGCGAAATTACTGGTATCGCAAGTGGATTACCTTAGGGCGCAGATGGTAGAGTTGAGGTTAGAGTTGGTGGTGCAGAATGGAGAGAAGCAAACGATGACTCAAAAGAGGGAGACTGGACTAGTTGGAGTTTAGAACTCGAACCGCACAATAATTCTGGTAATTCTACAATTTTTGCTAGATTATATGTTGATGATGATCACATCTCACCTATTGATGCTAAAAGAGTAATTCTAATTGACCAAATGGCAAAAAATCAGCAAGAAGGATTGAATGATCAATCTTTTTTGATTGTATTTTTTGGGGTATTGGTTTTCTTGGTTCCAGTTATTGGAGTTGCAATTTACTTCAATCGCAATTCGATTTGGAGTGCAACTTCCAATGAGCATTGACAGAGCGGTTGTTCTAGCCGCAGGGGCGAGTAAACGCTTAGGTAGCCCCAAAGCATTGATTGAAATCAAAGGACGAACTCTTGTCGAGTTAATATGCAGTAAATTGCAAAGTGCAGGTCTTTCAGTTACAGTACTTACTCGAAGTTCGCTTAAACAAAAAATTCACGAATTACTTCCTAATGTTAGTGTAATTGTTAATCTAGATCCAGATTTAGGACGAACTGGAACAATTCAATGTGGGATTGAATCAATTGGTGTTCAGCCTATGTTAATCGTGCCAGTTGACAGGCCCGGATTTAGTCTAAATACTGCCAAAAAACTTTGTGAATGCGACAATACTACAATTCCCCTCCACAATGGGAAAGGTGGTCATCCGATTGCAATAACCCGTCAGGATTGTAAGAATATATTACGGGCTGAACCTGATACACCACTTCGTGAACTAATCAGCCCAGATAGGTTAACTGTAGAAGACCCTTATCTACATCTAAACATAGACACCAAAGAAGATGTCAACGAACTACTCAAGGTTGCAAAGCATTTGTGATTGAGGGATATTCACCCATCACCCAAAGGAACACTAAACCCACAATAACTGCCGGCAGAGTGGTATGGATAGTTGCCCAAATAGAAGCAACCTTGTGTCGCACCAATAGTGGGAATAGGGCGTCACCATCCTGAGATATGGCATTTGCTACTAGAGCTGGAAACGAAATTACTCCTTCGACGTATGCAGTGATTGCAATAATTTGAGGACCACATCCTGGAATTAGACCAATCGTCGCAGCAACCAAAACTGCCGTGGCGCCAGATCCATGTTCGGACATCTCTGATTCACTAATCCCAGACAATATCATACCGAACTCGAAGACTAGGTAAGCGATTAGAACCCAAAAAGTCACGAATGCGGTTTCAGATGCAGCATGAACTAGAGTTTCGTCGAGTGAATTGAGTTTATCTCCTATAGTGGCCTCTGTATCATCAGCGAAGAAATTCTTGGAGGAAATATACAGAATGATGGACAAAGAGCTTCCAATTAGCCCCACCCAAGTTATTATTCCATCTCGAGTTGTTGGATCCCAGACTAACTCGGGTGAATATTCAGGGTCTTGCGCATACCAAATCAGAAGCAAGATTGCAAGACATAAACCAACTGCCGTGATTGCCCACCAAACTCTGTATCCTTGGTGTAAGACACGATACCCCCACCCCTCTGGAAGCTCTCGTGGTAAATCTTCGATAAGTGAGTCATTACCTTCCATTGCCTTTGCAACTTCTTCGCTTAATGGTTCATCAGTACCAAATTTAGGGCCCAATCGACCTAGCGGAGCAGATGGTGTGACCTCTAACTTATCCACCCCATACCCCCACAAAACACCGACAATAAAGGAAGTTACATGGACAACAATAACAGGGGTTAGGAATGAATAATCCTGAAAAACTGCCCCGATAAGGACAAAGGCTGCGTCGCCGAGTGTTGCAATTAGAGTTGCAATAACCGTCCCATAGGTAACATACCCTCTCGCATACATAGGCATAACAATAATCGCTCCACCACAACCAGGAGTCAGGCCCATCATAGCACCAATTAGTGGTTGGAACCTAGTATTTTGACGAATCCAGTAAACAAATCGACCTGCTGTAATGTATTGTAACCAACTGAATAGAAGAACCATTGCAGCCACAAATACAGTCACAGCAAGGAATGCATCTCTCATTGAAATAACCAGTATTTCCAGTGCTTGAACTGCACTGAAACCTGATGACATGTCCTTGGCAAGTAATCATTGATTTCAAAGTTAGTCAAGGCTAACTCTTGGAATTATAACGAATTTGACGAGGGGGCCTTGCTAGCAAATCCAATATCTTGGCCAGCCTCCGGGGAGTTGTGACCAGCGCCACCCTGTCTTGGGTTTTGACTCGATTAGAGAAAGGGGAGAGAGTCGCTCTTGCCTCCGTGGTAGAGGCAAGCGGTAGTGTGCCAGGTAAACCCGGTGCGAGGATGGCAGTAACAAATACGGGTATTCGACACGGTACAATTGGTGGTGCTGGATTAGAACTCAAAGTAGAGAAGCACCTTAGTCAGATTTTACTGGAGAAAAAAGCGACAAGTAGAATCGAAAAATATGTCTTGTATCGAGATGCAAAAGGCCAAGAGGCGACGGCTCTCAATAGTCTATGTGGCGGTACTGTTACCGTCTCCCTAGAGGTTTTGGAACCCATGCCGCATATACTAATCGCAGGTGGAGGTCATTGTGGACAAGCAATTTCGGCGGTTTGTGAAAACCTTGGATGGTCATACAGTGTTTTCGACGTTCGAAATGAATTCGCCGATTCAGAATTATACCCCAACGCAGTGGAGCATCATTCCTGCGATGTGGAAGAATTTATTGAGAGAGAAACCAATCCAATATTATCCAGATTTTCGGATGTTTTATTGTTGGGTCATGATTGGTCTGTCGATCAAGACTTGCTCATCGGCCTCTTATTGAATAACAATGATAGTGAAAGGCCTCGAATTGGAGCAATTGGGTCTAGAGCGAAATGGAAGGCATTCAGAGAAGCTGCAATCTCTAAAGGAATTTTAGAATCTTCAATTGATTCTGTTAGATGTCCAATTGGAATTGACATTGGTGCCGAGAGTCCAGAAGAAATCGCGATATCTGTTTGCGCGGAAATTATGGCTCTAGAGAAAGGTATTCAGGAATAGTACACTAATCCGGTGAAATACCGATTACAGAGGGTTGATTAGCGGCACCATTAGTTCCCTGTCAATGCGCAAGGTTGTCTTGAGATGGAATCTCACAACTATTCATGGCGCCAAGGAATTAAGTCGAATTTTGGAAATATGTCAACGATACGAAGTTCTCGCACATTTGGGTGTATCACCAGTGGGTATAGTTCAGTTAGTGGAAATTAATCTCCATGAGGGTAGAGACATTTACGAATTAGATGAATTGAATAGTTTTCAGGTGATGGAAATCCACGAGAAGTCTGATGACGGAATACTGGCAAGTGTGCTTTGTTCCCATAGTTTGGCAAAATCTGCCATAGAACTCTCAAACCTTCATCTTCAACCTCCATATGGATTGGATGCAAAGAATGGAATGGAGATGAGAGTCACGGGGTTAACAGGTGCCATGAGAAGGTTTCTCGCTTTACTCAGAGTTGTATTACCACCGGATAAAGTAAGCGTGATTACAATGCGGGGAGAAATGGTTAATGGTTGGGATAAGATTTTGACAACTAGACAACAAGAAGTACTCTCTTTTGCTGTTGAAAGGGGTTATTATGAGGAAGGTGCATCGATTACAATCAAAGAATTAGCCGACCATATGGGAATATCTCGCTCTACTTTCGGAGGGCATCTTCAAGATGCGGAAAGAGCGGTTATGAATAAGGCTGCATCAGACCTAAGTTGAGCCCGAAGGGCTCATACCGAAGCGTAATAGGATAATTCGCATTGGACGATAATCATGGTGCAGCACCGGCTACCGATGCTTCCCTCGGCTGGAGAAGTGCCTTGGGTTGCATCAGTAAATGGTACAAAGAAAAAATTGAACATTGAAAATAATGCGATTTTGCTCGACGTACTTCGAGACCAAGCGGGAAGTCTTGGGACAAAAAGAGGATGCGATATGGGCACATGCGGATGTTGCTCTGTATTGATTGATGGAGAACCAAGACTTTCGTGCCTTACTCTTGCCGCGGAAGCGGATGGCTGCGAAATAACCACGGTCGAGGGGCTTGCAGACGGTCATCACCTTCATCCAATCCAGGAAATGTTTGCTGAATGCGGTGGGTCTCAGTGTGGCTTTTGTACACCTGGATTTTTGGTTGTTGCTTCCTCTTTACTGGAAAAAAATCCTAGTCCTAACGATGAGGAGATCAAATCTGCAATCGAAGGAAATTTGTGCAGGTGTACAGGTTATCAACAAATTGTAGATTCAATCAGAGCTGCATCAAAGATTCTAATTTCAGAAGAAAATATTGAAGATTATACATCCCCGAAAAGTGACCCTCATCCGGGTTTTACTGGAGAGTGAAACAATGGCTGAGGAAACAAATCAAGATGAGATGGTTGGTTACAGACAACAACCAGGCAAACTACCTTTTGCCAAGCCGGGATCTGGAGGAAAAGACAGATTTTCTAGCCCCAGAGACCAGGAAATGATCCCTAAATCTCAGGGGGGGGATTTAGCACAACCATGGGGTTCACACAGACATGATGAACTGATTAGTGGACAAGTTATAGGAAAACCAACCACTCTTGTGGATGGCAAATGGAAAGTGACTGGACAAGCTCAATATGGAGATGACATCAGACTTCCTGGTGAACTAATTGGAAGAATTATTCGATCCCCCCACCACTATGCTAGAGTTCTTTCAATCGACTGCTCCAAGGCCTTGGAACTTCCCGGAGTTGTTGCAATAGCTACCGGTGTAGATGCTTCAAACAAATTCGGAGTATTACCGGTTACCAAGGATGAACATGCGATGGCTGTGGAAAAGGTGCGCCACGTGGGAGACCTAGTTGCCTGTGTTGCTGCTGAGGATGAGGCAACTGCTCGGGAAGCAGAGAGATTAATTGAGGTCGAATATGAGGTTTTAGATTCAATACACGATATCCGAGAGGGTTTGGAAAATAGTGAATATCCAATTCATGATAGAGGGAAATATCACATCGGAGAAGCAAATATTCAGAAGCGTGTTTTCCAAGAATTCGGAGATGTTGATGGGATACATGATAACGCAATAGCAAGTCATAAACAAAACTGGATTTTTTCGGGAGTCAATCATGCAGCGACCGAACCCCACGCAGTAGTCGGGCATTGGGACCCTTCGGGTAGATTGACTCTCTATACCCCGCAACAAGTCCCTCACTATGTTCATCGAGCATTAGCCGATGTGCTGGAAATCCCAATGCATCAAATCAATGTTTATCGGACTTTTGTAGGTGGTGGATTCGGCGGTAAATCTGACCCTTTTCCTCACGAAATGTGTGCTGCTATTCTCGCCAGAAAAGCAGGAAGACCTGTCCGTATAACTTTCGACCGTGAGGAAGTTTACTGGATAAATCGTGGCAGACACCCTTCACGAATAGAAATGAATCTGCATGCGGATGAGAAAGGCAGAATTTGTGGAATTGAAACTGATGCACTAATTGATGGTGGAGGTTTTGCCTCCTTTGGGCATGTTACAACCTATTACAATGGAGTTCTTCACACCGCTCCGTACGAGATTGGAGCATTCCATTACACAGGAGCGAGAGTTTGGACGAATAAACCTGCGAGTGGGGCTATGCGTGGGCACGGTGCAGTAAATTCTCGCTGCGCTGTAGAGACGGGTCTAGATGATTTAGCAGAGCAATTATCGGTTGACCCAATTGACCTTCGATTAGCTAATTTATTGCCACCGCATTCTGCCACAATAACAGGATTTAGAGTAACTAGTATAGGAATGCGAGAATGTTTGGAGCGAGTCAAAGAGGAAAGTGGGTGGGACAAAAAATTCAGAAAAATGCCTCTTGGAAAGGGAATCGGAATTGGTTGTGGATTTTTCATTTCAGGGTCTGGACTTCCCATACACTGGGATCCGAATAAATTTCCTCATGCAACTGTACATCTGAAAATAGACATGGATGGTGGAGTTACCGTTCATACTGGTGCGGCAGATATCGGGCAAGGATCAGATACTGTAGTTGCTCAATCAGTGGCCGAGGTACTTGGATTACCTCTTGATATGATTAGAATTAGATCAAAAGAATCAGATACGTCTCCTGTAGACTTAGGGTCTTACTCATCTCGAGTGACATTCATGAATGCCAATGCTGCAATCTCTGCTGCAATGAAAATAAGAGATGAATTACTGGATGCCACAGTAGAAATAACAGGAGCAAAAAGAGACAAATTAGTAATCGGAGATCGTCGGATTTTTGACAAGAAAGACCCTGCTGTCGGAATCTCATATCTTGAAGCTCTCCACAAGGCACAGGAAGATAGAGGCGCTCTGGTATCTTCAGGTGCATACAGAACTCCACCAATGGGTAGAACTCACAAAGGAGCTGCTGCCGGATTAGCACCCGCATATTCCTTCTCAGCATATGTAGCTGAGGTTAGCGTGGATGTCGAAACCGGGCAAACTAAAGTGGACAAAGTTTGGGCAGCACATGATTGTGGCAAGGCACTGAATCCTTTGGCTGTGAAAGGGCAAATCATCGGTTCTTGTCATATGGGAATGGGTCAGGTATTGAGTGAAGAAATGAGATACGGTCGTACTGGGCATTTGATGAATCCAGATTTATTAGATTACAAAATTCCAAGTGTTCATGAAATGCCAGAAGTGTTTCCAATAATTGTCGAATCGAATGACCCGGAAGGGCCGTTTGGTGCTAAGGAAGCAGGTGAAGGCCCACTGCTACCCATTTTGCCCGCAGTTTGTAACGCCGTCTATGATGCAATAGGGGTAAGGACCGCTGAATTACCAATTACACCCGATAGATTGCTCAAACTAATTGAAAGAAAATGTAAGGCAGAGGGCATTAATGACCCTCGGGAATTAAAGAGCCCTGGACTTGAATACTCGGACCTCCAAACAATTCTGTCAGAAAGATCTGAAGAACATAAAAAGCGTGATTTGGAAAGAAGATTGAACGAAGATAGACAGCCTTACCATAATGGCGCACTTTTCGGTTTAGACCCCACCATTCCTCCAGACGAAATTGACGAAAAATGGGCAGTAAATGTCATCCCATCAGCAGATTATATCGAAAAACCTCGCCTAGCGGGCAGTGCTTGGAAACATACAGAGAGAAGACATAGAGGTGATTCCTGATGCGTATGCCTCCTTTCAAACTACATACCCCCTCTAATTTAGATGACGCTATAACTCTAGCAAGAGATTTTACGACCAATAATATCGAGTTTGATTGGGTCGCTGGAGGAACTGACTTACTTCCGAACTACAAATGGCATCTAAATGTTAAATCGAATGTAATTTCTCTAGCCAAGGTAAGAGAATTAACAGAACATACTGAAACTCATATCGGAGCTATGGTAAGGCTCCATAATCTTGCCAATTCAAACCTAACTCACCCTGTTCTAGCAAAGGCCGCAGAAACTATTGCTAGTGTAATGGTTAGGCGCTCAGGCACCGTTGGAGGAAATATCTGCTTAGATACAAGATGCTACTGGTTCAATCAGACTGAACAATGGAGGGAATCTATTGATTGGTGTCACAAATGTGATTGTGGAACTGATGCAGATTGCAGAGTGATTCCTAATCAAAATACACTTTGTGTGGCGACTTATCAAGCCGATCTAGCACCTGTTTTAATGTGCCTAGAGGCAACAATACATCTCGCAGGTCCTGAAGGCTCTCGCTCGATGGATCTTTGTGATTTTTTCGAACTTGATGGAATGACTCGAAATGTACTAAAATCTGGAGAATTGGTTACTCACCTTACCCTCCCAGAGGATGTTGCCGCATGGGAAGGGGATTACCAAAAATTACGACAAAGAGAATCTTGGGATTTCCCTGAAGCGGGGGTTGCGGCACTTTGGAAGAAAAATGGTAAAAGGGGGCCAGCTGAATTGAGAGTTGCAACTACAGGGCTGGAATCAATTCCTGTACTCCATTCAGACGAAGTAGAACAGGCAATTACTAATTGGTCTGGAAATGATTCTATTGACACTTTGGCAGAAGCAATCCGAAAATCTGTCAAACCTGTTCAAAACACTTGGTATACGCCTTCCTATAGAAGAAAGATGGTGAAGGTGTTAACACGACGTGCCTGTGCGGGTTTATTGGAGGAAGGCAATTGAGACGAGAGGTTTTTCCAATTTTACTCGCCAGTTTGTTGTTGATATCTATGTCAGCAAACTCGATTGCTCAGCCAGAACCACCGTCTCTAAATTGGGAATTAGGTATTGAATATCCAGATGAAGATGAAAGTAATCCATTCATAGTTTCTGAAAATGGCATTGTCACAATAAATATGTTTGTAGACAATCCTGGGCTGCTTTCTATCAAAGTAGATTTCGAATATGAATTTCCCTTTGAAGGCGAAGTTGTAGGAGCTCCGGAAGATGCTACTATCGAACCAGGAAACAATGATTCGTTCAATTTCATTGTTAGAGGTATCGATGTATATGAGGTCGATGCCGGTACAATTGAATCTTTCACAGTAACTGCAACTTTGCAAGAAAGAAATGGAATGCCAGTGATTATTCCAGAAAGTCAAGAAAAAATTGGTGATTTTGAAATTCCAGAAATATTTCTACTCGGGCTGGAGATAACCGACCCAGTCGGACCAATGAATGCTGGTTCGGATACAATTTTGAAGGTCAAGATCACAAATAATGGTAATGCCAGAGATAAAGTCCGGGAATTAGAAGTCACTGATGATTGTCCATTACTAACAACTGATACCGGATTAGATGTATTATTAACACGCAATTTAGAAAAGGGAGCGGCTACTACTGCTGATCTAAAGGTGACTGCATCTGAAAGCCACCCACAAAGAAATTGTAGAGTAGAAATCACAGTTGCATCGGATGGAGCGGATGGAAGTCAGCTCTCAACAGACTTCACAAAAATCACAGTTGAAACAGCACCAATAAATACACCAGATCCTGAAAATCCCGAAGACCCCGATGACCCGACAGAGGTGGTGACTTCTAACCTACCTGCCCCAGGGATTAGTGCCCTAGTAAGTATACTAATTGGCGCCTTATTTGTTAATTTGAATAATAGGCAATAGATTAAAGCAAATCTATTGACATATATGTAATTAATCAGGCCACTGTTAGAGTGTAAAAGTCACACCTAGTGGGTACGAAATGGGACAATTAAGGTGCCCTGTAATCAACAACTTATATTTGTGGTATGAGACTCGGCAAGAAAAGTGGTTGTTCTTAGCCTAGGCTAAATCTAAGTTAGGAGGTGTGATTGTATGACTGACGAAAAATCAGAGGAGGAGAATTTCACACGGATTGTAATTGGTTCTGTGGCCACAACAATGGTGTTGTTGTTGATTCTGCCAATGATATTTGTGGCCGGAAAATCAACATATTATTCTGCATATACCGAAGGAGAAGGTGGAGAGGTAAGTTCACTAGCTCAAGTGACAGACTTTAGACACTCAATGGACCAAGAGGAAGGTTATTTCGTAGCAAATACAATGTCTACCCCAATGCTAGTTAACGATTGGAAAGACCCTCATCGAACTGGTTTAATGATAATTGGTCCAGAAAAACCGATCGCAGAAACAGAAGCTGATGCGATTTATGACTTCGTAACTGAAAAGGGAGGTAAGGTAATCGTCGCTTCTGATGGCACGAATGCAAATAGATTGGCCGAAAAATTTGGAGTGACATTTTTCGACGCTCCGCTAAATGATGAAAATCAGTTTTGGACGGAATACATTGACGGTCAACCTTCCTCAGAAGGTAGTTCTTGGCTAAATGTATGGGGGCTTGCTGCGGTATCTGAAGATGTTAACGAAATGCCCCCCGCATACCTAAAGCAAGGTTGTGTAGATACAGATGTGCTTGAAGAAAACCGGGAAAATTGTCGCCTTCCTGTAATGTTTCGTTCTCCCACCGGAATGAAATATGAACCTCTGCCGGAAGATAGCATAGAACAATCATCAGAGGATCAAAGACAAGTCAAAATTTTGTCTACAGCATCCCCTTCCGCTTTTATTGATATAAAGGGTAACGGTCGTGCGGACGACAATGAAAATCCCGCACCTGGTGACTTAGCATTAATCATCAGAATCGATTACCCTGGAATAACCACATTCGACAAAGTTAGCGCTGGTTCTTCTGGGATTGTAGGAGCTAATATTCGTGAATTACAAGTTACAGGTAGCATTGTTTTCGTATCAGATGAAGAAGCCTTTTCAAACCGAATGTGGACTTTAGAGGAAGCACAAAATAACAATATGGAATCAACTTGTGAACAGCAATCGAATAACTGCTGGCTAAATACCGTAAGAGAAACTTACTGGCAAGGGAATGAGGAATATTTTTCACTACTAATTGATGATATGATGGAGCATGACAATACGAAATTGGCTAAGTCAATTCGAGATGACAAAAGTCAATTCCAAATTGTCTTCGACGAAAGCCGCCATGTGACTGGAATATTATCAGCACCATTTGTAGAAGCCATGGGCACCGTTGTACTTCTAACTTCAAACAATTTCCTTAAATGGCTGGTTGTGCTAAATGTTGGCCTGTTGCTATTAGTGGCGATGATGGTAGTTCCAGAAAAAGAAAATTGGAGGCATATTTTTGACCTCACACGATTCAAGGAACGCCCCAACAAATTAGACCCTAGTTCTTATCGTAACCGGGTACAGAAAGCCCTGTTCACAAAAGTTAGAGTTCACTATGACCTAACTAGAGACCAGATGGCAATTAAACCGCCAGCGGAAATTCAAACGATGATTGGTGACCCAAGACTCGTTGAATTGGCCTATAGCCAAAGCAGAAAATATACTCCCCAAGAATTACGCCAACTCATGGTGGCGATAAGGCGATGGGGCAAAAACTGAAACAAACAGAAAATGGAGAGAGAAAAATGACTGAAGAAAAAACAGCGACCAAAAAGAAGCCAAAAGGCGGCTCAAAGAAGATGAGTGACAAACTCGAAGCCGTAGGTGCAATCGGACAAGCGATTAGCACCGAGGTACAGAAAGTCATCATTGGAAAGAGCCATGTTATCGACAATGTGTTGGTTAACATCCTGTCCAATGGTAACCTCTTGTTCGAGGATTACCCGGGACTTGCTAAGACCTTGATGACCAATACGTTCGCCGATGCACTCGGCTGTGATTTCAAGCGTGTTCAATTTACGCCGGATCTATTACCAGCTGACATCACTGGAACGAATATTTATGATGCAAAGAAGGGAGAGTTCTCTTTCAAACCAGGCCCGATATTTTGCAACTTACTCCTATCTGACGAAATCAACCGTGCACCGCCAAAGACACAAGCTGCACTTCTTGAAGCGATGCAGGAAAAACAGGTTACTATTGGAACTGTAACTCACAAACTCCCTGCTCCTTTCCTCACAATGGCAACACAAAATCCAGTAGAGCAGGAAGGAACCTATCCACTACCTGAAGCTCAACTTGACCGATTTATGTTCAAGATGAGTGTTGGATACCCTGACCGTGCAGATGAGGATGAAATTCTCGCTCGACGTATCGCTCGAAAGAAGGACGAGGTAGAGGTAGAGACAATTACTGACCCTGCTCGTGTTGTAGCAATGCAGACTGCTATTGAGGATGTATTCGTCGACCCTGCAGTAAGGATGTACATGGTTGAGCTTGTATCTAGAACTCGCGAAGATCCAAGAGTTCTCGTAGGTTCTTCACCACGTGGTTCACAAGCTCTACTAAAGACAAGTCGTTCCGCAGCAGCAATGCGTGGCCGGGACTTTGTCACTCCAGATGATGTGAAGTCGGTAGCCACCTTGGCGGTTGCCCACCGATTGATCCTCAAACCAGAGCACCAAATCAAGGGCTTGGAAACCGATGAAGTAATCTCAGATATCCTTCGTCAGGTACCAGTACCTACGGTTTGAAACTCTAACGGGAAAAAAAAACGTGAGGGGACAGCCAATGGCATGGAGTAGAAAATCAGCAATGTTTGCCGCATTGGCGGTAGCGATGTATCTACTTGGGCTAGTTTTACGAAACCAACAATTAGTCACTGTCGCCGTTGTTCTACTTTCTTTCCTAACCTACGCAGCATTCCGAACCACCCATGCCGATGTCGCTTCAAGTGGACGGCGGATGGATGAAACAAATTCAGACTCAGGGGTTGCCTTGCAGTCAATTGTTGCCATGAGAAAACTCTCACAAGCAAGAGTTTTCGAGGATGGTGAAATTGATGTCGTACTCAGGATTCAGAACCGTTCCTCTCTCTCCAAGGTTCTAGAAGTCCGAGACAGGGTTCCTGAAGTCATGCGAATAAAGAAAGGTGCAAATTATGTCCTAATGGAATTAGGCGGTAGGAAAGAAACTGAAATCTCATACACAATAGAATCACCTCTGCGAGGATTCTATACGATTGGCCCAGTTTGTGTCAGAGTTCAAGATGCATTCGGATTATTCCACAATGAAAGAGAAATCCAACTTTATGACGATTTCCTTGTATTCCCAAAGATGGAAGACGTAAAGGACGCATTAATCAAGAGTAGGGTTCCGAAAATTTTCACCGGTGCAGTGAATATCAGAAATCCTGGTGAAGGATCTAATTTCTACAATCTACGTGAATACATACCAGGAGATCCAATGAAGAAGGTCAATTGGAAGGCTTGGGCAAGATCTGGGAAGATGATGGTTAACGAATATGAGCGAGATGCGGTTAGCGACATCATTCTCATAATTGATAGTAGGGCAGTTTCAGAAACCGGTCCAGTAAGTAGAAATTCTCTGGTTTATAGTACAAGAGCGGCTGCAAGTTTAGCACAATATTTCCTATCTAGAAGAGATTCGGTTGGTTTAGTTACTTACGGTGACGAAATCGTATCAGTAGATAGGGATACTGGAAAGAAACAATTGTACGTATTACTTACCAAACTAGCAGGTGCTATGGCTAAAGGTAACACACCCTTGAAAGTTGTAACCAATCGTATTTTACCTCACATCAACAGAGGAAGCCCCATTATTCTTCTTAGCCCACTAGAAGATGACCCCACAGTTATCGATGCTGTTAGGGACCTTAGAGCTAGAAACTTCGATGTGACTATACTATCTCCATCAAGCTTGGAGTTTGAATTTGATGCTAGAAGACTAGATCGTACAGGATATGAAGTACTGAAGACAGAAAGAGATATTCTGATCGGTGAACTTAGAGGATTGGGTGCTAATGTTATGGATTGGGAGCCTGATATGATGTTAGTTACAGCTCTAGCAGGTGCTAGAGGATTTTGAGAGGTGATAGATTATGGCAGATGATACCAATGTTGAACGTACAAGTGATACATCTCACCTTTACGATGGAAAGACCGTAAGATCTTCTGCCCCAAGTCGGAAGAAGGCTGCGGGTCGAATAAAGTCCAGTACTGAAATACCGAAAGATGCAATTCCCGAAGTACATGTTCCATCTTGGATTGAATCATTCTTCGGAGGTCCAATTGTATCCTCAATGAAGTTCCTGCCTGCAAATAAGACTGTTACAAATTTACAAATTAGTTCTGCAATGTGCCTGACTCTACTTACAGCACTGACATTACTTTTCACCCCTGTTTCAGGAACTGCTTGGTTTGCTCTGGCAAATATGCTCAACATTCCTATCCTTGGAGGCGCTATTCACATCTTAATCATGTTAATAGGTTCAATTGGTGGTGCTTATGGCATATTCCAACGAGATCAAAGGGCATTGCTAGTTTCATACGTGGCGATGATTCTCGTAACTTTGAGATTTGCAGGAAGTAAAGTTGAATTCGGATTTGATGTACTTCCGGAAGCAGAGGTTCTCCAAAAAATACTACTCATTGCTTACGCTTTATTCCTTGTAATGTACTTCGAATTAACCAACGGTATAATTCGGTTTTCAATGCTGGATACATCAATTCGCACTGGTGAAGTATACGTCATGGGAGAAGGAAAAATTATTCGACAGTATTACAGAGAAATCGGAATTACTCCTGTAGTAGCTGGAATAGTTGCATTACTTACTCTGCTGATTAACCTAATCATTCCTGCAATCGTCGGATTATTTGATGATGTACAGGCAAATAGATTGAGTGAATCTGTAGAATTAACCTCAGTTTATGGTGTTGCTCTTGGCACAGCGATGGTGTTTACGGTAATCGCAGCAGCGTTTGCTGTCAACCTTCCTTTGCGTATTCAACAAATGCGAGAAGGTAGAGCGGATAAGTGAATTTAGGATTCTAGGAATCCACCAATTATCCCCAAATCTGCTACAACTAATCTAGCAATAGATTCTACAACCGGTACTGCTCTAGGACCTAAAACGGGGTCATGTCTTCCACCTACTTGCAGAGGACGTTGTTCTCCACTCGGTAGGTGCAGAGTAGATTGTTCACGAGATATGCTGCTTGGTGGTTTAAAGTGCACAACAACTCGGATTGGAGCACCGGTTGACCTACCTCCCAGAGCACCATCGGCTTGAGCCGATTCTGAACCTTCTAACTCAGGCGTACTGCCATCGAAATGCCATGCATCATTATGTTCAGAACCTCTCATCTTTGATGCTTGAACGCCTCTAGAAAATTCAACAGCACGGGCACCGGGAATAGCCATCATACCTCTTGCTAAAGCCGGTTCTAGGCCATCAAACCAAGGTTCTCCTACGCCTATTGGTAATCCTTCAATAATACACTCTACACTAGAACCGACCGAGTCTTGATC
>PANM01000031.1 GCA_002708385.1 Methanobacteriota archaeon
GAATGGGCAAAATTCTGAAAATTTACTAGGCACTATTGTTTACTTCCAATACTCAAACGGCGAGGTCAATCCGGTTATGAATTCAGAAAATGAAAACTCCTACATCTTGCACTATGGGTTAAGAAATCCTTGGAAATTCGATATCGATCCCGAGGGAGGATTGTGGATTGCCGATGTAGGCCAAAATTGCTGGGAAGAAATTAATTTGGTAAACCTAGTAAACAAATCAAACTTAGGGTGGTCAGAAAAAGAAGGCTTTAGTGATTTTTCCGAAGGCGGAAGTTGTGATGTAGAAGTTATATCTGAAAATAATGAATATACAGACCCGGTCTTTGTCTATGGTCACAATAACGGAAATTGTTCCATAACCGGAGGCTTTTGGATTGAGAATACAATAATCTCAGACCAAGATGGTTATCTGTTTGGAGATTTTTGTTCCGGTTCGCTATGGATTCTATCTAATGATGTAAATCACACATGGAAAGAGACCTATCTTGGTAACGTAGGGGGACTAATTGTAGGGTTTGGAGAAGGGGCTAATGGGGAGCTTCTGGTCTTTTTCTGGACTGGAGAAATCATACAAATCACTCAATCCGCTGCCGCCGATAGCAATATCGTGTGAGGTCTACTCGAGTATTGTGATGAGACGCCAAGGCGTGCTTAGAATCGTGGTCATGATGACGATTATTGGAATGGTGATTTCTTGGTTACCACTGGGCTATCAACAAGGTGGCCTTGATGAATCTGAAGAAAGAAGAGAACAACTCGGCCCTGATGAGCCAACTCTTGAAGAACGTTGTAGCACAATTACTTTCGAAGATATGTTCGAATATACAAGAGCTATTTTCAACGTGCAAATTTCATCAGATTGGAATTCTGCTGACATTCAAGCTGTCGCTTGGGTAAATGGAACTCTAGCAGATGATGTAAGACAGAGTTTGGATGAATACATTGCTCAGATTTATCCAAGTGGAGATGATGGATGGATTTCTACAGATGAAAGGGAAGGAGTCAGAGCCATTGCATCTGAGTGTATTCAATATACAATTACTAGAATGGGCATGAGAGATGGAAGCCCTCATAGAGGTGGTGAAGGAACTGATTGGAAGAATGTTAGTTGGACAGAAGATGAAGTTCTTGTTGAAGAATGGAATCTGGTTCCACCAAGGCATTCTGAATCAAGGGAATGCTCTGGTCTCGGTAGTAGTAGCGATTGTTTTGAAGTCCCGGTTTATCCCGATAATGATAGAGATTGTGACTCCGATTTAGACCCATCTAGTGGAAGTGATGAATGTAGGTTGATGCTTTGGTTAAACGCCACTCTGACAATTTCAAACATTAATGACCCTAGTCAGTTTACTCTTGCCTACAATGCCTCAAACATGAGTGGAGCGGAATACCACATCACCTTCCCAGTAACAGAAGGTCTGCGCCTAGATATGTGGGAAGAATGTGAAGGTAGAGATGTGCAGGCTGAGTTAGACGATTTCGCCGGAGTAGCTCCGTTGAGAGGTAGTTGCATTGGAGATGGTTCATCTAGCTACAGTCTAATTGAAAATGAAGATACAAGCTTAACCTATTCATTCTATCCAAATATGCCACAATGGCCAATTGGGGAGGACATATTTGCTGACTTTACAACTGCTCCAATTCCAGTTGATGAGCCTCCGGTATGGACTGAAAATGCTCCTTCTGATGGAGCATGGATTCCTCGAGGAAATAGTGGTCCTCAGATTGTTGCTAATTGGGATCAAATTCAAAATTGGTTTGAAGATGAGGCAGGAGTTTCTAACCTGAATTTGAACTGCCGGGGTGATTCAGACCTAGAGATATCCTATTCTGCAAGAAAATTATCAATGGATATCCCTGAAGCAGGCACCGGACAATTAGTTTGTGAAGCAATTGATAACGCGGGTCAATCTTCAGGAAATAGAACTTGGAATATTGGTGTACCTTTTGAGATATCAACTAGTTCTACTGACCTATCAGACCCTCATCCAGTTACAATTTCTCCAGCAGAGGGCTGGCCTGATTTTTATGTAGAAATTGGGTTTTCATCAACATTTAGTGAGTCTGATTATCATTCTAGCCCATACTTAATCCAAGATTCTGGAATAACTGAAAATATTCCCGTAGTTGGTATTGTCCCAGGTCCCGCTTATGTCTCAGTGAAGATTAGCGGAAGTAACGTTAATGATATTCAAGCAATTTTTGATCTGGGGATTGAAAAGGGTAGTATTGCGCCTGTTTTAACAGTTAATTCAGAAGGATGGGACGGAAATTCGTGGACAATGAGTGGACAATTTTCTGACCCTGATGGTGAAGAAGTTAACTTTGTTCTGAAAATAGATGGTTCGTCGATTGGAAGTGTTTCAGTTAGCGGCAATACTTGGTCAACACCTCCAATCGATTTCTCAGTTTGGTCAGAAGGTATTCACTTAGTGGAGGTTCAGGCCTGTGATGAATCTAACCTTTGTACCAATGAACAACGTAATGTCAATAATTCTAAATTATTCGCCGAACCTGAACTTGAATCTGAACAACCGAAAGATAACTCATCGGTTTTACCCTCAATGGGTTTGCTGGGTCTAATCATCGCATCATCTGCCGCACTCATATACTCGGGCCGACGCGATTGACCTCATGAGCTTCTCTGGCACAGTTGAGAAGGAGTCGCATGAAGGTGGACTTCTCGTCGCCTTTGAGGGACGTGCACCTAGACTTGGGGCAACTCTGAGAATCATCGGAGGAAAGCCGATTGGAAAGGTGAATTCTGTAATAGGGGCTATAGATCGGGCCTTTGTTCACATCCATCCAATCTCAGACCAAATAGATTCCTCAAACACAATCGGTTCGCCTGTTGAAATAGCTCCAAGAGAAAGACGCGAAAATCGTGGTCATGGAAGAGATAGGTACTCGAAAAGGGACAATCGACGTGATGACCGACGTGGAAGAAATGATAACAAAAAAGGTGGAGACTGGATTTGCCCTAAATGCAATAATTCCAATTTTGCCTTTAGGAAAAAATGTAATCGCTGTGAAGCAGATCGCCCTCGAGATGGTGCTGCTAAATTTGAAAGAAAATTTGATCGCGGAGGTAAAAAATCTCAAAAGGCTGGAGATTGGACTTGTCCTAAGTGCAATAATTCTAATTTCGCCTTCAGAGATAAATGCAATCGCTGCAGTGCATATCGTCCAAATTCTAATGGTAAACCCGAACTAAGGAATAATCGTGGAAATAATCGACAAGGAGGGGACAATCGTAGAAATTCAAAGCCTCAAAAAAGACATGAGGGTCGTGGGCGAGGTCGTTCACCAGGAAGTAGCAGTAGACCTCATAGATCTGGATTTAGAGGACCAAGACGGGGGCCTCCTAGAGGCAATCGACCAGGGAGAGGCAGCGGTAGGCGCTGAGTCGTTATCACCCGAGGATTCTTCTTTGTTGAACTAGGGCGCAGTCTATGGCGAGCAAGGCGGATACCCTCTGGGAAGATGTCTTAGAGCACGTAGAAGCAAATGAACGAGAGGAAGCCCTAGACTTATGCAGGCAAATTACAAGCATGGATCCAAATCATGCTCCTGCTTGGAAAATGACTGCTAAAATGATCCTACCGATGGAAAGACGTGGCGTTCAAGATATGCCAAGTCTTTCCCAAGCCGCAAGTGCTTATGCTGCATTACAGAATGTCGTAAAACTCGTGCCGGACGATGTAGAATCTTGGGCACGAGGAGGAATTCTCTTAGTCGATCATCTTGGTATGTTAGAAGAGGCGTTAAATTGGTGGCAACAAAGAAGGATAGCAAACCCCACAGATGTAACACCTCTTATTGAGCAAA
Source organism: Methanobacteriota archaeon (assembly GCA_002708385.1). Lineage (GTDB taxonomy): Archaea > Thermoplasmatota > Poseidoniia > Poseidoniales > Thalassarchaeaceae > MGIIb-O1. Next base: position 3,838 of record PANM01000031.1, read on the forward strand.
TTGCTATCTTGGTTCGTCTTGGAATGTATTCCGAAGCTAGTGATTTGCTTGAGGTTATGTTCGAGCCGGATATGGAACAACCTGACAGAAAACAACTCGCTAACATGGATCGAGTTAGGCAGATGGTTGACAAGGCCTCGAAAATGGAGAAGGAAGAGGTTTTCACACCACAAAACCCCAATCATCCTAGATGGGATATCATCAATCGGATGAAGACGAGGAAACCTATGTCTGAAACTTTTTTCCTATTCACATTCGTTATGCCTATTGTTTTCATTATTGGGACTGTTGCAATGCAACTAATTGGAGCTACTCAATTTGGATTTATTTTGGTTTTCTTCATCATTTTGGGTTTATTTTGGGGAATTAGCCGAGCAGGGGCTGGTTTATTGCAATCAATAAATCGTCACGCTTTGGATTTAGAGCGGGCGATAGACGTGGAGTCGACATCAGGAAAGGTTTGCATTACAACAGAACTTCGTGGAAGTAAACTCTACAATCATACTATTGGAAAACGATCTGATGCTTTTCGTGAACGGCATGACAGAATAATTTCATCAGATGAAATGATTAGTCAAAGATGGTCACCACAAATCCCTAATTTTTCGGATTCTGATGGCTGGTGGAGCGAAGAAGAAAATCTAGATAGTGAGGTTTAGGAGAAACCTTATGTTCCTGCAGAGTAATCCTCGAAATAGGCCAATTGATCGGATGTCAATGAATCAATACTGATTCCTTCGGCTATTAGTTTCAATTCGGCTAATTCTCTATCTTGTTCTTCACTTATATCATAAACGATATTTTCGTATGTATCACCTTCCGCAGCCAATCTACATAGAGCTAGAAATTGATTGGCAAATGACATATCCATTACCTCACTAGGATGACCTTCTGCTGCTGCAAGGTTGACCAATCTACCTCTAGCAAGAAGATGGATTGTCCGATCATCTTTGAGTTCAAATGCTTCGTTATTTTCTCTGATTGTGTAAATTTTCTTTGCTCTAGCCTCAAGATCTGGTATATTTATCTCGCAATCATAGTGGCCAGTATTACAGACAATGGCTCCTTCTTTCATCGAATCAAAATGACGTCCGACAATCACGTCTTTCATCCCTGTTGCAGTGCAGAATATATCGCCAATATGGACCGCTTCATCCATTTTCATGACTCTGTAGCCATCCATTATGGCTTTCAAAGCAGCAATTGGGTCTACTTCGGTTACAATCACATTAGCACCCATACCACGTGCTCGATTTGCTAATCCTCTGCCACAATGTCCGTATCCGGCTACAATGAAGGTTTTGCCAGCAAGTAAAACGCTGGTTGATCGAATTATTCCATCCAGAGTTGATTGCCCTGTGCCATGGACATTGTCAAAATCCCATTTGGTGGATGCGTCATTGACTGCGATTACCGGATAAAGTAGTTCACCAGCCTCGCCCATCGCCCGAAGTCTGTGGACACCAGTGGTTGTTTCTTCGGTGCCTCCAATTACATTTTCAGCCGATTGAGGATATTTACTGTGAACTCGATAAATTAGGTCAGCACCATCGTCTAATGTCAAAGTTGGATTAATCTGTAAAGTGCGATCAATGGATTGATAGAATTCCTCGGTGTTTTGACCGTACCATGCATGTATATCATATCCCTCTGAAGCTAGCCATGCTGCAACATCATCCTGGGTGGAGAGTGGGTTACAACCAGACCATGACACCTTACCGCCCGCAGCCTCAATAGTTTCTATCAAAACAGCTGTTTCTTTGGTTACGTGAAGACATCCAGCAATTCTTTGCCCAGCCAGAGGCTGTTCTTTCTCTGCCTTAACCCTCAAAGCGGCTAATGCAGGCATTCTACTTCTAGCCCAAGCGACCTTCAAGCCACCAGAATCTGCTAGAGACAGATCAGCCACGGTGTACGTATCACTAACATCCATGCCCGGAGGCGGCCACCTTGAGGTCTTCAAGGTGCGTTTTGAGCAGCCCCTCATCGGGGGCCTAATCAACTACCGCCGCCTTTGCCTTGTTGGGCATAATATGCTGCGTAATACTGTTCAGCATACTGTCTAGCAGTAGCTTCGTCATAACCTTGACCAACCATTTGTTGTACATAGGCTTCAACTGGATCCATTTGTTCTACACCACCGAACTGCTGAACAGTCTCTGTGTCATCATCCTTGCCACGTCCTCTGAGCGCAATTGTTACACCGGCTATAGCAAGAATCAGAATTAGACCACCCACAGAGGCGAATATGATCATAGTAGTATCTCCACTATTTGATTCACACTCACTTGGATTTGTAACACAAGGGTCATCTATTCTTGGCAATAAATCGATTGTGAATTGATTGTCAAGTGTGTATCTAATCCCATCCCCTTCAACAACTCTCCAGTATACAGTTACTTGCACTCCAGTTGTTGACGAGTAAAGTTCAGCTATGTTCAATGTGAGCGTAAATGAGTCTCCATCACTTAACTGAGCGGTTGAGTTGTATTTGCCTAGTTGTTTCTGAGTGGCTTTTGGAGATGGGGTATAATCCAAGATTTCAGCTTCCAATGAAACTTCTATTGTCACACCATTTTCAGCCCCCGAATTTACTACTCCATTTATCGTCACCAAGTCTTCACTCTGAGAATCGGTCGAGCGAGGTGAGGTTATTTCTACGACTGGAGGGTCATCGCCGAAGTCTTCTCCAACAACAATAAAGTAAATTCTAGCCTTTTCTGATTGTTTGCCGGCTCTATCGTACACAATCAGTTCCAATCTAATTTGGTTCTCCAAAGAACCGTCACTAGTCAGGTTGCGGAATACGTAATTCCACATATCCCCACCAGCTGCATTTGGAACTTGGAAATTGTGCCCTTCGAGAGTTGGGTTGTTCGAATCAACGGGATAGTCAAAGAATACTCGATACTCGAACATTTCAATCCCTCTCTCCCCTTCAGGTGCATCAGCATCTGAACTTGCAGAGGAGTCGAATGATAATCCGATATCTCCAGTGTCAGTCAACCTTACTCGATATATTGGCCAATCGGTTCCTCCCACGGTCTTTGTACCATCCAATGTTACATACTCATCAGTTAGGGAATTTGCCACTAATTGGAGATCAGCAGTCGGTCTGAATTCATCCGCTAATGTATCATCGGTAACTAGATTGATGTAGGTAATACGAGTATGTCCTTCATCATCATGAAGATAGAGTGTAAGTAGCCATTCAGCCCCTATTCTACATCCTGTGGAAGAACTTGTATCGCCAACACAGAAACTTCCTAGGGTCGGGATACTTGGACTATTTTGACTGATATGGCTTATTTCCCCATAATCGATAATCTCTCCTTCCCATCCTGTGACTGACTCATTCATGTCTGTAGATTCTAGGGTCCAGTCCGCAGTTAGTGAGTCTCCTAATGAAGAATCCGAGGTCATGAATGAGAAGTCCAATTCGGAATTGGACTTGATGTACATAGTCGAGTAAGCCCCAGTAACCGTGTCAATCGAAGGCGCTTCCCCGTTGACTGATATGTCAAAACCATCCCCTGCAATTCCGAAGTTGGAGGGATATGGTGTGAGTTGGTACCCAAGCATGTTAGAAAGCAATGGCATAGATGTGCCACCAAATGGTTGTGAAAAGCTTGGATTTTCAACATCTAGAGTAGTAACAATCATTCCTCCTGCTCCTCGATTACATGTCGAAAGTAAGGATTGAGAATCGAATGACTGGCTTCTCATCAATGTGTGGAAAGTCCCGGTTGGGTCACTAATTCGACCACCGCACACTTGTGGGATCTGATCAAATTGGACCTGTGCCGTATCAAGCCCTGCTAGGGCAACATATGAACCACCATGGACTCCTGCAAATGCAGCATTTTCGACATTTTCCATTAGTGGGTGGTATGCATCAACAACAACTAGGTCATCATCAGTGACAGTATTATTCCATTGATTTCTCATTGCTATATCCATACCGAAAGGTAGCCTATTTGGCTGGTAGTCATTTCGATACGGGCCTAGATGAATTTGTACGGTTCCCCCGTTTACCATGAAGGCTTCTAGAATCTCTGTGACAGAAAGTCCGTCCGATTCACGAGTTTCGCCGAGAGTCTCGTAATAGTCACCATACTCAACGTTGTAATCGGTTTGCCAAGGGAGGAGAATCTTATCATAATGAGACATCCAGTTTGGTGTAGCATAGCGTTCCCAATCTTCAACTAGGTATTGAGTGTAAGTCATCCCCATAGATTCGAGGTCTTCTTTGACTCTCTGCAAGCGGTTTTGGTCGGTTGGATTGGACAGAATTGCAACATCTACGTTGTCGAAGAACTCAATTTCGAAATAGCGATCATTTCCTGAGGATTCTCCATCTTCAGTTAATATAGCGTAGAAACTGATATTGTATTCATGACCATCATCCCATTCTGTAAATGGTTCAGTCCAATTTGCGAAGTCACGGGCATGAGGTTCCAAATCGAACGGCCCATTATCTGCGGGTTGTTCGTAAACTGTTTGACCTGTGGTCATATCTACTACCTTCATATTAACCTCGTATTCTCCTGCGATAACACCATTCAACAATGGTACTGAGAACGAATGTTCAGAAGCACTGTCAATGGCATATACACACTTGTATGTTACATCAGCAACACACTCAAGTACATCTGGCTGCATCAGTGTGATATCGGCACTCGCGATACTGAAGATAATCTGAGTATGATTATTCGCAGTGGTAATTTCGGATTGATTGTACCAGGAAGTCCCAGGGACAGAATTATTGAAAATGGTGGTAGTATCTATTCGATAAATTCCTGACTGGAAATCATGATTAGCTACTGTAACGTCCATTTTTTCTGATGCATCTAATCCTGTAACATCATTGGTATATTTTCCATCATTCTCAAAAGTAAACTCATCGATTCGGATGTTATCGATAGCAAAACCAGCAAGACCAGCGTTTCCATTTATTCCATCATCATCCGATTGGAATCTCCAGGTTAACGTGACTTCGGAACCTGAAAGATCTGTACACTCGACACCCCAATCGAAGGTACTGTTTGATGTCGTATTAAATAGAGTAATATGAGTCATGTCGATGATTACAGATTTGACTAAACTTTCTGAATCAAACCACACAACTGATTCATAGCGATCTGAGTGATCTCCCATGTATTCAACTTCATCATACCGACCATTATTGTCGAAATCTTCACATTCTTCGAATGGCCTTATTCCATTCTCATTTAGGTCAGTCCAACTTCCCCAAACTGTTCCCTGGAATAATTCACCACCCTTTGTCCATTCGATTTCTAGACCTGCTGCATCTCGGATTCCATTTATGTTTCCTTGGCTGTCTGAGAGAAAGTCTCCTTCAGCGAAATAATCGAAGGTTAGGTAGGTGAAATCAGTTCCACCAGTTGCAACTGGGAATGGATCAAGGGTTAGTGTTTCGTCCCATTCATCACCGTATCCTGTATCGGGGTCTCCCAGCCAGTATGCAAACGAATTGAACACTCCTCTGCTTTGTGGTAACATTGGATGGTCGCCGTTGGTGTCGTCCAAACGACTTCCATTTTCATTTCCATCATCTTCCCAGATTGGGTCAAAACCTGAGAAATCTTCTATTGCAATCAAATCAGGTTGAGCATTCTTTACCACGGTCTCTAGTTGGAAATCTGTTAATGTATTTCCATAATTCTGGACTCTAATTTCGATATCCCTATCTCCAGATGCATATCTCAATCCGTTTTCTAGACTTATCCATGGCTCCTCGGCAACACCTGGGTCGAATAGGTTCTTGACTGTAAGTTGGAACTTTTCTTCATCATTTGTTGCATCTGCATTATCAAAGCCTGTTGGAGTTGTAAGTGATGTTTTGATGTAATAGGTTACATTGTCAATGAAGTCAGCAGTTAGAGATACTTCCTCGGTAGCACCAGCTGCAAAGTTAGAGAATGTCAGGGTATCACTAACTACTTCTTCTGTTCCAAAGATAACGTCTGTTTTCCTGATTGAAATATTATCGAAAGCGAATCCGTCGAGTCCGGTATCTTGAGATGAACCATCTGGTCCGACGCTACCCATTAGACCGCTTCGGAATCGGAAACGAATATCCACTACCTCACCTGCATATGGTGTTAAATCGATTGCGTCATCGCCTCTGAAATTGGTCCAAGGTAGAACTGTATTGTCGTTGAGGTTGCCATTGTAGGTATTGTATTCTGGGTCGTAGCCGAAGCCATAGAGACGAAGGAATCTTTCATTATCCCATCCACCAGTGAAGAAAACTTGTTCCCATCCATTTCCATCGCTCCAAACTTCTATTCCACATGAGTCCTCATATAGCCAGCGCTCAACAACTGCATATTGTTCTGCAAGGTATAGTTCAAAGAATGCTGCAGCGCAAAACAAATCTATGTCGAGATATGCTGCATCGGAGCCTGTCAGATCTACGTTTTCGATGATAAATGCCTCGTCCATATTGTTGTAGTATCCAGATTCATTATCATTACCTTGGTGGTCCATCCCAGCCCACATGTATGTGGTTGGATTAGTGTCTGCTTCAAACCAGCTATCTGTTGCAGTCCCATTGTCATCTGTTGATGCATTAAATTCAGCATGCCAGGATGAAGACCCCTCTGAGTATTCTCCTGTATATGATTTGAGAACGATACTACAAGCAGGACAGTTAGTATTGTCTATGTTACCTTCAAAATCGTTCGAATAGACCAAAGTGTCTATTCCGTCTAGAACTTCCTTCACTTCTAAATCGACATCAACACTACCTGAAATAATAGGATTTAATCCAGTATTTTTGACTGTTACATTGACGAATCGATTACCTTCTCCTATTCTAGCCTCCCCGGTAGCAGGATCAAATGCAGCAGGTGCTATAGTAACATCAGTGATTCCAACATCTTCGTTATCCAAACTTAGAACGGATAGGAAATCACCCGCCCCTGCCCATCCTTGTGTATCTAACCACATGGCACTGTTGGCGAATCTGTAAGAACGGTCTCTTTGACCTATGACAATCTCATAAGCACTGGCATCTCCTCCAGCTAGTTGACCAGGTACTGCCATTGTTGGCCTTCTTCCAACATCAAAAGAAAGTGAAGAAAGGTAACCATTACCGTTAGGATCTGCTAGGATAATTTCAACTGTATTTATTTCTCTTAGGTTGTCGACTAACAAATAAGTCTGATTTTGTGCAGAGGAACTTTGTAATCGGGTTAGAGTTAATTCTGTTGGGACAAAGAAGTCCATCTTTCCATCCCTGTTTACATCAGCAATGGTAATCGATGCACCTAGATAGTCGCCAAGCATTACATAATTTTGAGTATTCCATGACGAGCCAGATCTAGTAGCATAAGAAATATTTCCTGTGATTCCATCCACTGCAGCGATAAGGTCAATTTCTCCATCATCATTTGTGTCAGAAATATCCAATCCATACAGAGGATAATTATGTTCAGCATCGAGTTTGAAATTGTGGACTGCAGGGGATGATTGGTCTAGAGGATTTGGATATGTTCCCAGAGTGCAATCATACTCTAACACTGTCATGTTATCGTAATGTCCTGCGGAGTATCCAACACCTGTGTTGTAAGGAGGTGTTCGAAGTAGCCAGATGTCAAGGTCCTCGCAATCTCCAACACCACCACCGGGTATACCGCTGCCAAGTACATCCTCACCCCAATGACCAAGCATCAGATTAGTATACTGTCCATTTGTCATTGGAACTGGAATAGTTTGTTGATTTGTAATTTGAGAGGGGTCTGGTCCCTTGAACAGTAAAATGTAGTTGTTTGTAGCTGTTGGATCGTTGACCGCCATTACAATATCATCGTCTCCATCTCCATCGATATCTCCTACATCCATATCAATCAGGTATGGATTACTAATCGTGATTGCATCGGATGGATTCCAATTATTGATTCTCTCATTACAGTCTCCCCAAAGTATTGTGAGGTTACCTGGAACCATTGGCCCACCTACAAATCGGATATTTTGTTGGTAGTAAACCACATCGTTTACATCATCACCATTTACGTCTGCAACATATACTCTAGCTCCATCAGCTGTGTCCCTAAATCCAGCACGGAAAGAGTCGTTGTTTGAGATAAATACGTCTTGTCGATCTCCAAATCCGCCCATGCCATCATTGTATAGAGCAGTGATGAAGTGACCCATAGAACTAGCAGATACGATGTCATTGTCGTTATCACAGTCAATATCGCCTATCGCAATAAAGGAAGGATCTCTCTGAACTGCATATTGCGTAATGTGTGACGCAGAAGCAGTTGGAACCAATGAGAGCATTGGTGAACTAAGCATCAGGAGTACTAAGAAAATCGCTATTCGACCTTCTTTGGTTTCGTTTCGGGCGTTCTTTGACAGGGACATCATGGCTTCGCCGAATTTCATTTCATTATTATGCCTAATGGGAGGATGTTTATCCAACCCCTATGGGGTTGTTAAGGCAAATATGGGATTTAATTTGCTTCTAGCCAACTTGGATTGGGTGCATATTGAGTCTCCGCACCACCGTGTATTCGCTCCAATTTTCCAAGCAACCAAAGCCTGTCTAAGAACATCTGTAAATCTACTCCAGAACGATTAATCCGGTCGCCCAAAAGACTCTCGATTGAGCTAACTGAAAGTGATGTGTGACCGTGTTCTCGTACAACCAAAGTCATCACTAATTGAATCCATGATTCCGCCATCGGATCGCCTGATATGTTGTCGGATAGGGGTTCAGGATTTTCGTCTAATTCTTCAATAAACAAACTAATTTCCGCCAAATTTGGTTCGGTTTTTTCCGGTATTCCTAATTCAGCTACACCCGAATCAATATCTAAGTCACCAACGACCCTGACTACCGAAGGTAACCGACTTGGGTCAGGAGGAGGACCTGGCAATTCTGTTTGCATTTTGAAATCACCATCTCCTGCAAAAGAATCTTCAGTTATGCCACTAACGGATTGGGTATATCCAATATCGCCTTCTAGGCCAATTCTTTCCCGATATAGATTAACCCAAGAAGGTGGACCTTGTATTACTACTTCCACTTCATGTTCGAAAGAACGGAAGGAGAAACGGATGTTTTCCTCGTCTGTCATGCCACCACCGAGAAGGTCGTTAGATTTCAATTCAAGCCTCTGCAAGATTACGTAAAACAGTCTGAAGAATCCCGCCATTTCTGTAATAATCAACTTCAACAGGGGTGTCTAATCTTACAGTTGCGTCGAATTTTACGACTTCTCCGCTTGCCTTCGTTGCAGTAATCTTAATTGAGGAGAGCGGAACTAAAGTTTCGCTAGCAGGGATGTCGAATGATTCGGTTCCATCCAGACCTAATGAGTCTGCATCATCTCCCTCTGGGAAAGTAAGTGGAAGCACACCCATCCCAACTAGATTAGAACGATGTATACGTTCGAATGAGGTTGCGATTACCGCCTTCACCCCTAATAGTAAAGTTCCTTTGGCAGCCCAATCTCTACTACTTCCAGTACCATATTGAGTTCCTGCCAAAACCACAAGAGGTGTACCCTCCGATTGATATCTCATGCTTGCATCGAATACTGAGACTACTTCATCCGTGGGGAAATGAGTTGTATATCCCCCCTCGGTTCCTGGAGCAATTTGATTGCGAATTCGAACATTTGCAAATGTACCTCGCATCATAACTTCGTGATTTCCCCGGCGGCTACCAAAGGAATTGAAATCGCGAGGTTTTACTCCTTTTGACATAAGATACTGGCCGGCTGGCCCATTGTGAGGGAATGCACCGGCCGGACTTATGTGGTCTGTTGTTACAGAATCTCCAAATTTCAACAATACTTTCGCACCATGTATAGGTTCTATTGGATCTGGTTTTGAACGAATACCTTCGAAGAAAGAAGGGAGGCGGACATATGTTGATTCATCTTCCCATCTATACAGGGCCGATTCAGAACTACTTATCGCGTCCCATCTTGGCTCTTGTAATACATCAGAGTAGCGCTTTCGGAACATATCTGGATCTATTGAAGATGCTATCGTCTTCTGTATCTCATCATCAGTAGGCCATACATCTTCCAACATTACAGGGCCATGTGGTCCGTATCCGATTGGATCTCTTTCAAAATCAATATCCAATGTACCAGCAATCGCATAAGCAACCACCAGAGGAGGACTTGCTAGATAGTTGGCCTTAACCTTTTGATGGATTCTTCCTTCAAAATTTCTATTTCCTGAAAGTACGCTACCTACTATCAGGTCCGCTTGATCGATTGCTGCTTCTATATCTGCGTCAAGTGGACCGGAATTTCCAATACAAGTTGTACACCCATATCCTACCACACTGAACCCAAGAGCATCAAGGTCTTCTGTGAGACCTGCTGCATCAAAGTATTCTGTGACAACCCTAGACCCAGGGGCTAAACTTGGTTTAACAGTAGGTGAGATGGAGAGGCCAAATTGTCTTGCTTTTCGTGCCAGTAAACCTGCTGCAATCATTACACTTGGATTACTTGTGTTTGTACAACTGGTTATCGCCGCTATCACAATATCGCCATGTTTCAGGTTAACTCCCCTAGTTGGAATCTCGGCTGAAGACTCATTCATACTTGCATTAATACCATGCCCACTATGGCCTAAAGGAGCGTTTAGGCTCTCTTTCCAATGGTTTTTCATGGCGGATAAGTCAACCCTGTCTTGAGGTCGCTTTGGTCCTGCAAGAGCGGGCTCAACTGTGGATAAATCAAGAGATAATTTACTAGTGAATTGGGGTACTGGGGTCTGTGAATTATGAAACATTCCCTGGGCTGATAGATAGCGCTTAACATTTTCAATATGGGATTCATCTCTACCCGAGAGTCTCATGTAATCCAGAGTGGTTTCATCGACTGGGAAAAAGCCACATGTCGCGCCATATTCTGGGGCCATATTTGCAATTGTAGCTCTGTCTGGTAGACTGAGGTTACCAAGTCCAGAACCAAAGAACTCTACGAATTTACTCACAACACCATGCTCCCTCAACATCTCTACTATCCTAAGGGTCATATCTGTGGCTGTTACACCTGGGCGAAGAGAACCTGTCAATTCAAATCCGCAGACTTCTGGTAAAAGCATGTAAATCGGTTGGCCGAGCATTACAGCTTCAGCCTCAATTCCGCCAACACCCCAGCCTAATACTCCAAGTCCGTTGATCATTGTTGTGTGACTATCAGTTCCAACGAGAGTATCGGGTAACCAAATGCCATTTTCTTCCCTTGCAACACTTGCAATCCACTCGAGATTTACTTGATGAACAATTCCACGACCAGGAGGTACTGCTCTGAAATTATCGAGATTCTGTTGACCCCACTTAAGGAACTGATAGCGTTCCATATTTCGTTCGTATTCAATCTCTAAATTCCTTTCCCTAGCATCAGGAAACAAACCGGAAACATCTACCTGAACGGAGTGGTCTATGACTAAATCAACAGGAACCTGTGGATTCACTCTTTGGGGATCGCCTCCTAATTCTACCATGGCATCTCTAAGTGCTGCAATATCAACAACTGCCGGAACCCCAGTGAAGTCTTGTAAAATGACTCTGCTCGGTGAAAATGGAATTTCTTCAGAATTCATTGTAGGAGACCAGGATGCAATCCGCTTGACGTCCTCAGGAGTCACCAGAAAGCCATCGCATTTTCGTAATGCGGCTTCCAATAACAATCGAATTGTAAAGGGAAGTGAATCAAGATTACAAATTCCCAAATCTTGCAAATGAGATAAGGCATGAAAATTTGCTTCTGAGCCATCTGATTTAGTGAATGATTTTAGCGAATCAAAGCCACTTACACCGTCCATCTTAACAATCCTCCATTCAGCGGGCTAGTGAGCCCTCCATGAATGTGACTATTATGAAGATTCTATCATCCAGCATGATGTTATCCAGAAGTTAACTTCTGTATGCCTGAATTAGTCGAACATCTTCAACTGGTTTATCCGCATTACCTGTCAAAACTTCAGAAATTGCATCAACGTGGTCCATTCCGGAAATTACGGCACCGAACACTGTATGGATTCCATCAAGGTGGCTTGGCTTACTGTCCGACGGTACGATGTAAAATTGGCTGCCAGCTGTATTTGGATTACTGGTCTTTGCCATAGCGAGTACGGCCGGCTCATGCACCAAGCCATTGTTGGCTTCATCGGGAACTGTCCAATCTTGTTGTTGGCAATTTTCTGATGTGTAAATTTGTCCATCTGCATTCGCCATCTGACCATTGCAGTAACCATACCAAATGCCCGCGTAACCACCTGCGCCGTTTCTATCTTCTATATCTCCACCCTGGATCATGAATCCATCAATAATTCTGTGAAAAATAGTTGTGTCGTACATTCCATTATCGACTAAATAGAGAAAGTTCTCTACATGCTTTGGAGACTCCGATTCATATAATTCTAAGACAATTTCGCCTGATACACGAGTGCCAGGGTTATCGGGATGAATGTAAGATACCTCGAGAGTTACTTCGGTACTTTCCAAAGTTGGAGTCTCTTCTAAAGATTCTGCCACAAATTTGAATGCCACCAAGAAAACCATGATTGCAACAAAAGAGGCCATTAGCCCAAGGGGAGTAGGATTACCATCATCGAACATTTGCCAACCCTTGCCAAGCGATATTGCTTGCTCATCCATCATTGATGCTAATTTATTCTGGGAACGTCGAATATCTTTGTTTGATGGTTCTAATTTTAGTGCACGCTGATAACTGTTGTATGCATCCTGCCAATGCATTTTTCGATTCTTCATATCTATGTCGCCTTTGGCGGTTTTCGCCTGGGCAGCAAGAGAAATAACTTCGATTTTGTGTGAATTAGTTTCAGCCTCATTCCATGCCTCAGTTCTAAGTAACTCCAAGGCCCCATCAATATCCTTTGATTCAATCATCGACGTTGCCCTTGAAAGAGCATCCTTTAGTGTGGTCGGCATTGGAGGCATGAGAGCGCCGAACACCCATCCCTTGAAAACCGCAACGGATGGAAAATCAAACCATTTATCGGTGATTATCATCGTGAGTTGGAAATTATAACGAGGAATTACGGAACGGGAACGGCTAAGACCAATCTCAGCACGGCGCACGCTGCCCAAGCATACCGCATGTGCACCTAGACCCCCTGGAGAACCGGAAAAGGATGGCAAAAACCGTCAACGATTTTACAATCAATATCGCCACTGCAAATGGAACAGGGTCGCAATCTGCGAACCTGATTCTACTTCACTCAATGTTTGAAATGGGAGTCCCCGTAAGCGGGAAGAATCTCTTCCCTAGCAACATCTCGGGATTACCAACATGGTTTATCATCCGAGCTAGTGATGAGGGTTATCAGGCCCCAGGTGATGTCACACACATTCAGGTTGTAATGAACAAGGATACATGGCTAGCTGATGTAGAGAAGGCTGAGGCCGGGACAATCATCATCCACAATATGGATGTTAAACTACCAGTCGAAAGAGATGATTGTATAGTTCTAGGAATGCCAATGACAAAGATGGCTCGTTCAATTAATCCAAAGCTTGCTAGAATGATTGCTAACATGTACTATGTAGGGGCACTTGCTGAAACTATTGGAATAGAAGAATCAGCAATCGCTTCAGCAGTGGCTCAGCAATTCAAAGGTAAAGAAAGGGCCATCGAACTAAATCTTCAGGCTATTTCTGAAGGCCGTGAATACGCACGTGAAAATTGGAATTGTGATATCGGCTACGCCGTTGAGGGTCGAGAGAAAGATCCAAACACATTCCTCATCGAAGGTAATGAAGCGGCGGCTTTAGGTTGTATTTTCGGTGGAATCAACATGCTATCTTGGTACCCAATTACCCCATCTTCCTCACTTGCTGAATCAATTATTGGCTGGCTACCGAAACTACGTGAAGCAGACGACGGGGGCGCAACCTGCGCCGTTATCCAAGCCGAGGACGAATTGGCAGCTGTTGGAATGGTAATTGGAGCAGGCTGGGCTGGTGGCCGAGGAATGACCTGTACCAGCGGGCCTGGTATTTCTTTGATGTCCGAGTTCATTGGATTAGCTTACTTCGCTGAAGTTCCTGGTGTCATTTGGGACGTAAATCGGGTGGGGCCCTCAACAGGACTACCAACTAGAACTCAACAGGGTGATTTGACTTTGCTTTACGAAGCTAGCCATGGAGATACCCAACACATTGTATTGATTCCAGGAACTGTCGATGAATGCTTCGAATTTGGCTGGCGCGCCTTCGACGTAGCAGAACAATACCAGACACTTGTCTTCGGATTCTCTGACTTAGATTTAGGAATGAATAGATGGGTCACAGCAGGGTTTGAATACCCTGAAGATAAGTTGGACAGAGGCAAGGTAATTCGAACCCAAGAACAACTTGATGCTATCGAGAATTTTGGACGCTACAGAGATGTAGACGGAGATGGAATTCCATATCGAACCCTACCTGGTAGCGGACTAAAGCCAATTCTCTACAGAGGAACTGGACATGATGAAGATGGAATCTATTCCGAAGACCCCGATGTTTATGCAGCAACTGTGGCTCGTTTGAAGCGCAAGATTGAGGGGGCAAGAGACAAACTTCCCGCTCCAGTTATGCGTGAAGAAAAGGACAAGGAAGTTGGAATAATCTACTACGGTTCTGTTGAGAATACCATCACAGAAATCGACGATATTCTCGAATCAACCACAGGCATGAAGGTTAGCACTTGTAGAGTCAGAGCGTTACCATACCACTCTGAGCTAGAGCGATTTATTGCAGAACATGATCAAGTAGTGGTTTTGGAAATAAACCGAGATGGTCAGCTATTCGGAATTCTTCGCAAAGAGTTACCAGTTGAACTCCTAAGCAAATTACATTCTGTTGCATTCAGCGATGGAATTCCTCCACGTGCACGTGTCTATGCTGAGATGATTTTGGAAACCTTATCTCGCGATACAAAAGAGGTGATAGCATGAGCATGAGGGCGATTAAACTCAATGTTATCGACCTACCAAAGGCGGACTACACCGGAGGGCCTTCCTCACTTTGCCCTGGTTGTGGACACGACCAAATTTCCAACGTGATTATCCAAGCGGCTTGGGAAAATGGAATAGCACCCGAGACAATTGCTAAGATGTCCGGTATCGGATGTTCCTCCAAAACCCCTGCTTACTTCTTAGGAAAGTCACATGGATTCAACACAGTTCACGGTATAATGCCCTCGGTGACCACAGGTGCAAACATGGTCAACAAAGACTTGGCCTTCCTTGGCGTATCTGGTGACGGAGATACCGCTTCTATCGGAATTGGCCAATTTATCCACGCTATTCGAAGAAACCTCAACATGGTTTACATTATCGAAAATAACGGAGTTTATGGTCTAACAAAAGGTCAGTACTCAGCAACAGTAGAAAAAGGTTCGAAGAAAAAGAAAGGTACAACCAACGAAAACCCTCCCATCGACCTATGTAAAATGGCAATCAACCTTGGTTGTGGATTTGTAGCAAGGTCATTTTCCGGCTCCAAGAAGCAGTTGACTGCGCTATTACGCGCCGCTTTGTCGCATAAGGGAATGGCAGTAATTGACGTGATTTCCCCGTGTGTAACTTTCGCTAATAATGATGAGTCATACCGCTCCTACAACTATGTCAAGGGGAATGAAGAGGAGCTTCACACCGTTGATTATATCCCTCACTTCACACCGATTGAAGAGGTAGAGGTTCCCGAAGGTCAATTCGAGGATATTAGTCTCTTTGATGGTTCGACACTGAGATTGGAAACCCTTGGAGACGATCACGACCCAAGCAATGCGGTTGCTGCTCTAGCGGCAATTCATGAGGCTGAGCAAATTGACAAGCACGTTACTGGACTCCTGTATTATGATTCAGAGATGAAGACCGCTGATGAGGCACTAGGTCTGACTGACACACCATTAGTCGACCTAACTGAAGAAGAACTGAGACCTAGTAAGCAAGCCCTAGAAGAACTCAACCAATCTTTCCGTGCTTGAGCGGTTTACTGTATTATCTATCGAGCGGTTTTGTTGAAATATACGACCCGACTCGGCGAGTCGCTAGTCCCTTAGTGTAGCGGTCCATCATATGGCACTCTGGATGCCATGACC